>DROK01000233.1 GCA_011321895.1 Thermodesulfatator atlanticus | reverse complement strand
GGCCTAACCAGCCCATCGAAAAAGGGGAAGTGATAGACGAGACCCTCGGCCAGTTTACGGGGATCAACGAGTTCGTAAAACAGGCCTCCCGGGGCAAGGTGGAGCGGGTAAGTCTTTACAGCATCCTGGTGGATCCCATGACCGCCTGCGGTTGCTTTGAGTGTATCGCGGCGGTGCTTCCCACCTGTAACGGGATCATGATCGTCAACCGTGACTACCTGGGGCTTACGCCCACGGGGATGAAATTCACCACCATGGCCGGCATGGTAGGTGGTGGGCAGGTTACTCCGGGGTTTATGGGGGTCTCCAAGCATTACATCACCTCGCGGAAGTTCCTCCTGGCCGAAGGGGGCCTTAAACGGGTGGTGTGGATGCCCAAGATGTTGAAGGAAGAGTTGAAGGACAAGCTCAAGGCCCGGGCGGAAGAACTGGGGATCCCGGACCTGATAGACAAAATTGCCGACGAAACCGTGGCCAATACGGAAGATGAAGTGCGGGAGTGGATTGAGAAGGTGAATCACCCGGTGAAAGAACTTCCGCCGCTCATGTAGCGGTAAGAACAAAGTCGGAAAAGGGGTAAAGCGATGGGTCTTACGGGAATTCAAATCCTAGGGATGCTCCCTAAGAAGAACTGTAAAGAATGCGGGTTTCCCACCTGTCTGGCCTTTGCCATGAAGGTGGCGGCGGGGCAGGCGGATATCGGGGCCTGCCCTTACGTCTCTGAGGAAGTCAAGGAAAAGATCGCGGAGGCCTCGGCTCCACCTATCCGGACGGTGAAACTGGGCAGCGGAGACCACGTCCTCGAGATAGGCGGGGAGACGGTCCTCTTTCGTCATGAAAAACGTTTTGAGCACCCTCCGGGTATAGGCCTGCGTCTTTCCACGGCGATGGATGCGGCCGAGGTGGAGGATCGCCTGGCCAAGTTTAAGAAATTTCGCTGGGAGAGGGTAGGGGTCAAGCTTGAGCCTGAGGTGCTGGCGGTAGAGGACACCAAAGGGGAGCCGGAAGCCTTTGCCTCTTTGGTAAAGGCTGTGCGGGAGAAGGCCCCGGAGGCGGTCCTGGTGCTCATGAGTGACAAGAAAGACGTCCTGGCAGCCGGGGCCAAGGAGTGTGGGGAGCATAAGGCCCTGCTTTACGCAGCCACCATGGACAATTACAAGGAGATGGCAGCCCTGGCCAAAGAGACGGGTTTTCCCCTGGCGGTCAAAGGGGATTCCCTGGCGGAGACGGCCCGCATCTCCGAGGAGCTGATGAAGGAAGGCTTAAAAGACCTCGTTTTGGACACGAGCCCACGTGGGGTGCGGGAGCTTTACGAAGACCAGGTGATTATGCGCCGGGCGGCCATCAAAAAGCGGTTTAAGCCTTTTGGGTTCCCGAGCATTACCTTCCCCTACCGGTATACCGAAAATATCGTGGTCGAGTATATGATCGCCTCGGTCTTGGTGGCCAAATACGCCGGGATGATCATCCTCTCGGATTTCCGCGGGGACCTTCTTTACCCGCTCATGGTGGAGCGGATGAACATCTTTACCGACCCGCAGCGGCCTTTGGTGGTGGAAGAGGGTATTTACCCCATCAACGGGCCGGATGAAAATTCCCCGGTTTGTATTACTTGCAATTTTGCCCTTACTTATTTTATCGTGTCCGGAGAAATTGAAGGGAGCCGGGTCCCTACCTGGCTTTTGATCAAAGACACCGAGGGTCTTTCCGTGCTTACGGCCTGGGCGGCGGGTAAGTTTGGCGCGGATACCATCGCTGAATTTGTCAAAAAGAGCGGTATCGCGGAAAAGGTCAAGCACCGCAAACTCATTATTCCGGGGTACCTGGCTTCCATCAAAGGGGAGCTTGAAGAAGAGTTGCCGGACTGGGAAATCATTATCGGTCCGCGTGAAGCCAGCGGGTTGCCCTCCTTTTTAAAGGAATGGAAGGCGGCCTAGAGCAAGAAATAAAGTCTAGGAGGGGGTTAAATGAGTGACAAGGTGGTTTGTATAGCAGAGTCCATCAATATCATGTCCAAGACCATCGGGCCGGCTATGAAAGAAAGGAACCCCGAGCCCATTCAGAAGATGGCCAAAGAAGAAACGGAGCTCGGGGCTGATTATTTGGATCTCAATATCGGTCCTGCCAAGAAGGACGGGCCGGAGCTGGCGGCCTGGATCGTGAAGACGGTTCAGGAAGTGGTGGATACCCCTATATCTTTGGACACCACCAACCCTGAGGCCATGATCGCCGGGATCAAAGCGGCCAAAGACCCCAGTGCCGTTTTGATGAACTCCATCTCGGCCCAGCCGGAAAGGATGGAGAAATTGATTCCGGTGGCTGCGGAGACTGGCTGCGACGTGGTGGCCCTTTTGTGGGGGCCTGAGGGGATGCCGCGGGACGCCAACGAGCGGGCGGCCATGGCGGTGGATCTGGTAATGGCCCTGAACGAGGCCGGGATTCCTAACGAAAAGATCTGGATCGACCCGATCGCTACCCCTATTACCCTGGGGGCGGAACAGATCTTGGCGGGGTTGGAATTTCTGGCCATGCTCCAGGACATTGCCCCCGGGGCCAAAAGCACCATTGGTCTTTCTAACGTTTCTAACGGGGTCCCCAAACACCTGCGCCCCTATTTAGACCGGGTCTACCTCATGATGCTTATGAAATACGGGATCTATTCCGCCATTTTGAACGTCTACGACCAGGAACTGGTCGAGATTGCCAAAGGCAAACACCCTGATTGGGTGAAGCTGGTCCATGATATCATGGATGGAGACGAGCCGGATCCCAAGACTCTTTCCCCTAAAGAACTCGAGATCTATAAGACCGCCCGGGTCCTGCTTGGGAAGACCATCTTTTCCGAATCCTGGCTTGAACTCTAGGGTCTGACGCTGACGGAGGGACAAATGGGGGCATAAGCCCCCATTTTTATGATTTCCGCCGGGAGGGGTCATGAAAATCTGGGTCAACGGCCAAGAAGTAACTGCCAAAGAAGGCCAAACTATCCTTGAGGTTTTGCGCGAAAACGGAGTGGAAGTACCCACCCTCTGTTATATGCCGGGGGTTTCTGAGCCGCCGGTCCCCTGCGGGATGTGCCTGGTGGAAGTGGAAGGGGAGGGTCTCTTAAGGGCCTGTGCCACCCCGGTTCGGGAAGGGCTTAAGGTCTTCACCGATACCGAGGCGGTCAAAAAGGCCAGGCGGGCCAAGTTGGAGGGCCTGGTGGCGAACCACTTCGGTGACTGTAAGGCCCCCTGCAGTGTCCCCTGTCCCGGGGGGCTCAATATCCAGGGGTACATCGCCTTTATCGCCCGGGGCGAGTTCCGGGCGGCCCTTGATCTGATTAAAGAAAAGTTGCCGTTGCCGGCGCTGGTGGGCAGGGTGTGTCCCCGTTTCTGTGAGCCCCGTTGCCGTCGGGCCCTGGTGGACGTACCGGTAGCCATCAATGATCTCAAGCGTTTTGTGGCGGATTGGGGGCTTGAGCACGGCTATCGCCCGGAAGTGGCGCCGCCCACCGGCAAAAAGGTGGCCATCGTGGGGGCGGGGCCTGCTGGTCTTACCGCCGCTTATTATCTGCGTCTTAAAGGGCATGAGGTGACCATTTTTGAGGCCCGTTCAGAACCCGGAGGTATGCCCCGCTGGGCTATTCCCGATTTCAAACTCTCAAAAGATGTCTTGCGACGGGAAATCCAGGGGATTCTTGATTTAGGCATAACTTTTAAGCCGGGGAAACGCTGGGGGAAAGACTTCACCCTCAAAGATCTCTTTGATCAGGGCTTTGAGGCCGTATTTCTTGCGGTGGGCGCTGCCCGGTGCCGTGGCCACGAGGTACCTGGGGAAGAAAAGGCGGTTTCCGGGCTTGAACTCCTCTACAGACTTCAGGAGGGAGAAAGGCCTGAAGTCGGGCGCAAAGTGCTGGTCATGGGAGGGGGCTACACCGCGGTGGACGTGGCGCGCTCTCTCCTGCGTCTGGGAGCGGAGGTGACCCTGGTCTATCCCAGATCCCGCATGGAGATGCCGGCCCCGCAAAGGGAGATTTCGGAAGCCGAAAGAGAAGGGGTCAAGCTCTTTTTGATGGCGCTTCCTCTCAAGATAGAACTTATTAACGGGAATTACCGGGTAGTAATCGCCAGGACCCGCCTTTCGGAACCGGACAAAGCTAAAGGCCGAAAAGTAGTGCCGGTGGAGGGTACGGAAAAGCTTTTTGAGTTTGACCTGGTGGTCAAGGCCTGGGGGG
>DROK01000232.1 GCA_011321895.1 Thermodesulfatator atlanticus | reverse complement strand
GCGCTCCTTCTTTTTTAGCATAACACTTTTGCCTTCCTAGCAAAGCCTATTTCTGACAGGCGGGGCAAAAATGCGTGCCACGTTGGGCAATTTTGGTGTAGGCAAGGGTTTGGCCGCAGCGGGGACAGGGCTTCCCTCGGCGCCCGTAGACCCGGTGTTTTTCCTGAAACCTGCCGCGTTGGCCCTGCCCATCCACGTAATTTCTCACCGAAGACCCCCCGTCGCTGATGGCTTCTGCCAGAATTTCTTTGATAACCGCTAAGAGCCGGGAAGCTTCTGGCAAAGAAAGCTCTTTCCCAGGGCGTTTGGGGTGTAATCCGGCGCGGAAAAGACTTTCGTCTACATAGATGTTTCCCAGCCCTGAGATCACTTTTTGGTCCAGAAGAAGGGCCTTAAGGGGTCTGCTGCTTTTCTGAAGCAAACCATAAAAATCTCTTTCGTTTAAGGCGAAGGGTTCAGGCCCGAGTTCTTTTAATTGGGGGTGGTCTTTAAGGTCTTTTGCGGCCAGGGCCTCAAGCCTGCCGAACTGGCGCAAATCAACGTAGAGGAGCTCTCCCCGATCGAGGAAAAAACGCAAATGGGTATGCGGGGGCAGGGGTTTTTGGCCGTTTACGTAGATTAACTGGCCGGTCAAACGAAAATGGACGATGACGGCGGTTCCACCGCTTAGAAGACAGATGAGGTATTTACCCTTTCTTTTGAGGTCTAAAAAGCGGCGTCCAGCCACCCGGGCGATAAACTCTTTTTCTCCGGGTAAAAGGAGTTTCCCAAGGCCTACTTTTATCTCTTTGATTAGCCGGCCTTTTAAAAGGGGAGAAAGGGTCCTTTTAATAGTCTCCACTTCCGGGAGTTCGGGCATAGGATTCCTCAGCGAGCTTGAGGTGGTAAATTTCGATGACAGAAATAGAAAGGGCCACCAAAATCGGTCCCAGAAAGACCCCCAGAAACCCAAACAATTTGAGCCCTCCCAGGATACTAAAAAAGATAAAAAGGTTGTGTATTTCTGTCCGGCCTCCGATGAAATAAGGTCTTATTAAAGAGTCGATCTGGCTAATAAAAAGGGAACCGTAAGCCAAAAGGATGAGGGCCTTAACGTAAGAGGCAGAAAGCAAGAAATAGATTACCAGCGGTAGCCATACCAGCCCGGTTCCCACCAGAGGGATGAAGGAAGCCAAAGCCGTCAACAACCCCAGCAGCAACGAGGAAGGCACTTCTAAAATGAGGTAAATGATAAGGGCCAAACCTCCCTGGGCCAGAGCGGTAAGGATAGAACCATAGAGGGTGGCTTCGATTACCTGTTGTACCTTCTCTACGATGCGGCGGGCCTCTTCCGGAGGGACGGGCAAAAGTCCCTTAAGCCCTTCTACGAAATAATCACCGTCCCGGAAGAGGTAAAAAAGGGTAAAAAGCATAAATATTACCTGTAAGATCAGGTTTACCGTGTTCCTGAAGATTACAGTCCCTTGCGAAAGGATAAATTGCCCCGCCGAAGAGGCCAGGGAAAGGAGGGCCGATTGGATTTCTTTTTCGTAAAGGGCTAGTTTTTCGAAAAAGATCTTTCCTATCGTATGTAAATAAGGATATTTGTGGGGATCTGGAATAAAAATTTCAGCAAGGCTTTTGGTTTCCAGTTGTTTCTTGAGCTGGGTAATGATTTCTATGGCCTGTGAAGTAAGATTGGTGAGGGCAAATATGAGCGGGACAAAGACCAGCCCTACAAAAAGGATGCAGAGTAAAAGGGCGGCCAACCCCCTTCTTCCCCCCAAGAGCCTGCGCATGAGGCGGTTTACCGGGTGCAAGAAGAGGGCGATTACCGCGGCCCAGGCGATAGGTTGAAAAAAGGGGAGATAAAGACGCAAGGTCAGGAAGAGGACGCTTCCTGCCAGGAGAAAACCGATAACCGTGGGGACAAGGTTGCGCTGCATGGATTATTTTTTCTGACCGCCGTCGGCTGCCTTCTCCAAGTCTAAGATCTTGACGTCTCCCACGTAATCTTTCGTTTCATAATGGGTGATGTGGGCCATCTTTTTGGTAAGCTCGGCCATTTTTTTGAGATTACGCACGATGATCTGCAGGTCTTCATAAATCGGGTCATCTTCTTTCAGGTCTGAGAGGGCAAGCTGGGCGGTACCCAGAGCGGCAAACATAGGTGTGTTTAATTCGTGGGCCACCGTACGCGCGAGTTGTAAGACCCCTTCCAGCCGTTCTCTTTCCATCTGTTCCTGTTGTAATTTGAGTTGGGCGGTAATATCTCTGACAATTTCTATAAAATGTTCTACTTCACCAGAAGAACCAATTACCGGAGAGAGGGTGACCTCATAATGTTTCTCTTCGTTACCGGCTTTTAAGCTGGTAATATAGGAGGCGGGTTCTTTCTTCTGGCGTACTTTTTCTAACGGGCAGAGGTCACGCCGACAGGTCTTTAAGACTTCGTAACATTTACGCCCAATGGTTTCTTCATATTTGAAACCATGTTCTTCAAGAATACGTTTATTTACCATAGCCAGGTGTTTCTTGCTGTCGATAACCACCAGCCCAGCAGCCAAGGAGTCGATAACAGTGCCCAAAAATTTATGTTCTTCTTCTAATTGGGTAAGGATGTTATTTATTTTCTTGTAATAAAGCGCATTCTGAATGGCTATGCCGCTTTGTTCAGCTACTGCCATGACAAAATTGATTTCTGCTTCGTCAAAATGCCGTGGTTTTGCAGTATGTAACCTTAAGACACCAATAATGCGGTTGTGAACAATGATAGGAACGGCAAGAATGCTGGCTATGCCTTCTTTCTTGGCTTCTTCTTGATATCTTATACGTGGGTCAGTGGTAGCGTCGTAAATAATAACAGGTTCTCCCTGTAGGGCCTGGTGCGTGCTTAGTTCATCATCTATGGAGCCTCTGGAAAGATATTCTTTGCTAAGTCCATAAGAAGCTACTAGTTCTAATTTCTGACCAGAGAGATCCAGTAATCTGATAGTACATCCTTTTAAATTCATTACTTCGGGAAGCTTGGTGACAATGAGATTTAGAATTTCATTAAGGTCTCTTATAGAATTTAGGGCTTTCCCTATTTCGTTCAGGGTTTCAAAATAGCGTAATTGTTTGCGCTGAGCTTCATACATCCGTGCATTTTCGATAGCGATACCACACTGTTCGGCAAGAGCGGTGGCAAAATCGATTTCATCATCGGTGAATAATCTTGGTTTGCGTGAAAGAAGGCGTAATACCCCGATTACCCGCCCCCTGATTTGGATAGGTACGGCGAGAATGCTTTTAATCCCTTCCTTGCGGACTGCTTCCGAATAAGCTACCCGGGGATCATGGACGGCATCAAATATAGCCACCGGATTTCCTGAAAGAGCTTCTGCTATGCTCTTTTCTGCATCCACAGGCCCACGGTTAAGGTATTCTTTAGAGAGACCATAAGCTGCAGCCAGATATAGCTTTTTGCCAGAAGGATCTAGCAAGCGAATAGTAGCGGCCTCTACCCCTATTACTTCTGCTACTTTTTTAACAATTAGATCTAGGACTTTGTCTATTTCAAGGGTAGAAGAAATATGCCGTGCTACTTCCAGAAATAGAGAAAGATATGTCTTTTCTTTGCTATGCATACTAGTTCGAACTTAGAACTTTTGCCACTTTTTCCTCTAATTCGTCCTTATCAATGGGTTTGATGCAATATTCGGACGCTCCCAATTCTAAAGATTCTTTAGCTGTTTCTACGGTTGGATAACCGGTAAGCATGATAGCTTTAATATTTGGATTGATCTTTTTTAATTCCCGTAAAACTTCTACACCACTCATTTTTTTGAGTTTAATATCAAGAATAGCCAGATCAATAGGGTTGTTTTTGGCAAATTCAATAGCCTCTTCTTCTTCGGTAAATTCAAATACTTGATGTTTTTTTCTCTTTAAAATCCTTTTGATGAGTTCTACCGCATCTTCTACGTCGTCTAATACGAGAATGTTAGCCATCTTTGCCCTCCTTAGTTTTTATTTTTCTTCTTTTAAGGGAAAATGTATTATAAAAACTGTACCTTTTCCTTTTTCGCCTAAATTTTCGTCTTCAACCGGGGATTGAAATTCAATGGAGGCCCCGTGTTCTTCAAGAATGGCTTTGACCACCGCCAGCCCAAGTCCGGTGCCTTTACCTTCTTCCTTAGTAGTAAAGAAAGGTTCAAAAATACGATCTTTTATTTCGGGAGGGATGCCACAACCTGTATCAGCAATGGCTACCATGATTTCTTTTTTGTCTGGCAAATATTTGGTAGTGATATAAATTTTTCCTTTCTCACCGATAGCATGTTGCGCATTCGTAATTAAATTCATGAAAACCTGTTTTAACTTTTCTGGATCTCCCCGATAAAGAGGAATATTCTGGTCAAAGCGACGTACTACTTCAATAAAATCCATAGCTAATGTATGTTCTATTAAAGAAAGCACTTCTTCAATTAGTTCATTAATATTTACTTCGCTTAAATGCTTTTTTTCTTCACGGGCAAATTTTAATAGTCCTTTTACGATGCGTTTGCAAAGTTTGGCTTGAGTTTCTATTTTTTTGAGCATTTCGTAAACTTCATCTTGCCCTTCCAAATCTTCTTCCAGGAGCTGAGTATATCCTAAAATAATCCCGAGTGGGGTGTTTAATTCATGGGCAATTCCAGCGGCCATCTGGCCAATAGCAGCCATCTTTTCTGAATGAGAAAGTTGCT
>DROK01000231.1 GCA_011321895.1 Thermodesulfatator atlanticus | reverse complement strand
GAGAGCTTGTGAAAGAAGGAAAACTTAAAGTGGTAGGAGCAGTAGTTTATATGGAAGGCAAGGAAGGTGTAGCCAGGCCGGGAGAAGTAGTTTGGTTGGAAGATTAATAGGAATCTTTTGAGTGATTATTAGGTTAAATTAATAAATGGCGGGGCCACCGAAAAATAATTTTGGAGCGGTGGCCCCGATTTAGTCATAGTTAGTCCTTCTGTGAAATCTTGACAGCTTTCGAAGATGGTTTAATATAAGGCCCGATTAGAGCTGTTGATTAAAGGCGTCCCCGTCGTCTAGCCAGGTCCAGGACACCGGCCTTTCACGCCGGCAACGTGGGTTCAAATCCCGCCGGGGACGCCATTTTTATCTCTGAGATTAAACCTCTCTGATTTTTGTCTCCTCCCTTTGGCAGCCTGAAAGGGGTTCTTGAAATTTAAGAGATCGTTTTATATCCTCACCTTAAGTGGAAGGGGGCCGGGTGAGGATTACCCTCATATTTAGAGCCCAAAAGGGCCTGTATTTACCTGTACACTACAACCATCTTGTACAGTCGTTTATTTATCGAAGTATAGGGGAGGCTTTGGCCCGGTTCTATCACCAGGAGGGTTATTGTTTCGGAAAGCGCTGTTTTAAACTTTTTACCTTTTCGCGCCTTTTAGGGGGTCGGAGGAAATTTTTTAGAGATCGCGGAGAAATTTGTTTTGAGGGGCGGGTCCGTCTAAAGATCGGGGCGGTGGATAACCGGCTTCTTGAGGACTTGGCCACTTATCTGGTTAAAACGCGGTATTTTCGTTTGGGACGCAATTATTGCGAACTCGAGGCGGTAGAGGTAGAAATGCCGGTCTCTCCGAAGGGGCCGGTTACAATTCGGGCCCTTTCTCCTATTACCGTTTATGTTACGGAAAGCGAGAATGGCCGACGAAAGACACGTTTTTTTGCCCCCCATGAAAAGGGCTTTTCCGAAGGAATTCTGGAAAACCTGAAACGTAAAATGGGAGCATACCTGGGAAGAAAAGAGGATCTTCCTTCTTTAGAGGGGGCCTATATTCATCCGGTATGTGTTGGTCCCAGAGATCTGGTGGTGGCCAAGTATAAAAACTATTTCTGGATAAAAGGATGGCTTGGCATCTATAGGCTTTATCTTCCCCGGCCTTATTTTGAGCTGGCTTACGCCGCCGGCCTCGGCGCCAAAAACAGCCAGGGCTTTGGCATGATAGAAGTGGTGGAGAAGGAGGAGCGATGACCCTTACCGTAAGGATAAAAACCCTTACCCCTCTCTGGACCGGTGGCCTTGATGGCACCATGGACCGCATCCACGAGACGGGGATATTAGGTTCCCTGCGCTGGTGGTATGAGGCCATCGTGCGGGGCCTGGGCGGAAGCGCATGTGCTCCGACGGAGCCCAGATGCGAGCTCACGGGTCAGCGTTTACGCCTTTACGAAAAGGCTCGCGAAGAAGGCAAAGATTGGTGGCAGGCCCTAGATAAGGCCGGTATCTGCGACGCGTGTAAAGTCTTTGGCGCTACAGGCTGGAAAAGGCGGTTTCGGTTGGAGGTAAAAAGTGATACTCAACTCACTTGGCAACCACGAGATAGCGTCCTGAACATTCGCCCACCGGAACGGGCTCGTGGATGGTATCTTTTGCCAGGGCATGTAGGCACTCTCACACTAAAACTTGAGGGGGAAGAAAAAGTTGTTTCCATGCTGGCCTGTCTATTTTTATGGTTGGAGAAATACGGTTCCCTTGGTGCCCGCCCCCAATTGGGATACGGCGCCTTTCGCATTCTCAATCGGGACGAAGTCGTGGAAAAAGCCGGGGGATGGAAGTGGGGCCTTTTGCAAAAGGAGGCTCAAAACGCAAGCCCAAACAGCAAAGGTAAAACCCCAGACCATCCCGATTTGCGGCGTCTTCTTTTCTTCCGCTATGAATTTACACCTTCAAAGCCTGGCTGGTGGACCCAGGTTCCCGGTGTTAGTCGTGTTGGTAGCAGAGTCCAGCCCCTGGTTACTCACTGGCACACGGTTCCCACGACGCCTGCGCTGAAAAATGAATGGCGTTTTAACCAGTGGCAGGGGAATCGGCGCGAAGAGGTTGAAATTTTTGGCACGCTACACCCTGACCGACGGCGAGGGCGGATCGGAGCCACTTGGGCGTATCGGGAAAACGGTGTGTGGTTCATCCATGGATGGGCGTGGATGCCTCAAAAGGAGAGACTGGCCGGACAATTGTGGAAAATTCTCGCCGATGAGTCGGTCTGGGCCCATGTGCTTGGTGTTCAAGGAAACCTGACGACCGTTCCTTCAGGTCAATGGAAAGAACTTACGTCTGAGGATGTGCGAAAACTGCTTCAAGGAGTTTGTCATGATTAAACGTCTGGTGATTCACCGGTTTCGCGGAATTAGACAAGGGACGTTGGAAAACTTTGGAAAAATCAACGTCCTCATTGGCCCGAACAACAGTGGGAAAACCGCTATTCTTGAGATGCTTTATCTGGCAGGTGTTGCAGGCCGCGAATGTGAAGTGCTCATCCCCGAGGTGGAGCCAAGTGCATGGCCCGCGACGACGCTAAATCGTGTTGACTTTTTGTATCAAGAACCCATGTTGAGGCTCCGAAAACGTCACAATGAACCAAAGGTGTGGGATTCCTCGCCAGCCGTACTGACAGACGAATACACCCTGAGCGTTGAACTTACATATATTCCGGAAAAAGATCACCCTTTGAGAAAATTCACACTGGCTGCCCCTCCCGAAGAAGGGGGGCGGAAACCCGTCTTTGGAAAGCGAGATACCACACGCATATCCCTGTTCCGGTTATCGCCCCATACTGTGGCAGTACCGGAACGGTTGTTACCTGATTATTTTGACGAGCAGGATGTAACACTGGAAAACACATTTTGGGTATATCTCTGGGAAGACCCATGGGTATATCGGTGGGACAAAAGAAAACCGGCTGATTATTTCTCCGTTTGGGCAATAGGAGGGAGATTGCCGGATGCCGATCACGTGTTGTTCTTTGACTTTCATACAGTAGCAGAACTATTTGAACAAAAGTTTGCCCAGCGCGCCTATAAAGAAGTAAAGAACTGGGAAAGCCTTATTGCCTACCATTTAG
>DROK01000230.1 GCA_011321895.1 Thermodesulfatator atlanticus | reverse complement strand
TCAAGGCCTATCTTACAACACCCCTTCTGGTCGATGACCGAACAGCGGTAGCATTCGTCAAAGGTGCCAGCCTCCTCCATGGCCTGGTTTGAGCGCTCCACCGCCTGAAGATAGCGGGCCAGCAGGGGTTTTAGCTCTTCGTCTTCTTTCAGATCCTTGCCCCACAGTGCGTAAAGCTCCCGGGCCACGCTGATCTTTTCTTCTATGAGACGGGTGGGATCCGGCCGCTGAAGGCGTAAAATACGCATGGGCTTTATTTACCATTAAAATGAAAGGCCCAAAAGATCTTTGCCTAAAAGAGCGAAAAATTTTATATCTCACTTAAGCTTAACAGGAGGCTTGCCCATGCAGCTACACAGCATGACCGGGTTTGGCCGGGCCGAAGAGGTCTGGGATACGTGGTCCCTGCGGGTGGAGGTAAAAAGCGTAAACCACCGTTTTTTAGAGATAATCCCGAGACTACCCAAGAGATACCAGGGCCTTGAAGAAAAAATAAGGAGATACATAAGGGAACTTTTCAAAAGGGGGCGTTTTGAAATTTACGTCCAGCTGACCGGAAGCCCCCCTCAGGGACAGGCGCTAAACGTAAACGAGACCCTGGCGGCCCAGTACGTGGCCGGGCTCAAGTACCTTAAAAACCTCTTTGGTCTTACGGGAGAGGTGGAAACCGCTGATCTCTTGCGCATGAGAGACGTCTTTGCCCCGGTGGAAACAGAAGAAGATCTCGAAAAACTATGGCAGGAACTCTCGCCCGTCCTTGAGAAAGCCCTTTGTGAACTTGCGGAAATGCGAAAAAAAGAAGGGGCCTTTTTGGGAGAAGTCCTCCAGGAACAGATAGGCCACTTAAAAAGACTCCTTACCCAGATAGAAGCACTAAAAGAGCCCGCCTTCCAGGCCGCTAAACAAAGACTTGAGGAACGGCTAAAGCTCCTTTTACACGAAAAGGGCCTTGACCCTTTACGCTTGCACCAGGAGGTGGTCATCCTGGCGGACCGGACGGATTTTACCGAAGAGCTTGACCGGCTACGCAGCCACCTGGCCCAGTTCGAAAAGACCCTCCAGGGCGAAGGGCCTCACGGGCGCAAACTCGATTTCCTCATCCAGGAGATGTTTCGCGAAATAAATACCCTCTCCAACAAGGCCGCCAACGCCCAGATCTCCCACCTGGCAGTGGAGGTAAAATGCACGCTTGAGAAAATGCGGGAGCAGGTGCAGAACCTGGAGTAGCTTGTTAAACATTTCACACGTTGACGTCTGTTTCACATTTTGTTATGCTCTCCCACGAAATCCATAATAAGTTTTGGGAGGCTTTAGTAATGAGCTGCAAATGTCGTCTTTTAAACATTGGCTTTGGAAACTCTGTGGTCGCAGAGCGTATTATAGCCATTGTTAACCCCAATTCTGCCCCTATGAAGAGGCTTCGTGAAGAGGCCCGGGAATCCAAACGCCTGATCGACGCTACCCAAGGGCGGCGAACCCGCTCCATCATTATCACCGATAGTAACCACGTTATTCTCTCCGCCATCCAGGCGGAGACGATTTCCCAGCGCCTGGCCACCGACCTTATCAAGGCCTATTCCGAGGCGGAGGAAAAGGGCGGCTGTCCTGAGGCCGAGGCAGACGAGAAAAGTAACCGTAAACGGAAAGAAAAAGCCGCGTAAATGAGACGTGGTCTGGTATTAGTGGTTTCGGCCCCTTCGGGGGCCGGAAAGACTACTTTGTGCCAAAAACTCCTCGCCGCAGACCCGGAAATTTCCTTCTCTGTCTCCTATACCACCCGCAAACCCCGGCCCCGTGAAAAAAACGGGGTGGATTACTTCTTCGTTGACCAGGACACCTTTGAGAAGATGATAGAAGAAGGGGCCTTTCTGGAATGGGCCAAGGTGTACGACCACTATTATGGCACCGCCAAGGCCCAGGTGGAGGAGACCATCTCTCAGGGCCGGGACATCCTGCTTGATATTGACGTCCAGGGGGCCTTTCAGGTACGGGAAAAATTGGGCCGAGACGCCGTCCTGGTCTTTATCCTGCCTCCCAGCCTTACGGAACTTGAAAGGCGTCTTAGAAGCCGGGGAACAGAAGACGAAGAAACCATTAAACGGCGTCTTTCTTTTGCCCGGCAAGAGATCGCCCGGGCCAAGGAGTTTGACTACCTGGTCTGCAACCAGGAGCTGGCCAGGGCCTTTGATGAATTCTGGTCCATCCTCAAGGCCGAAAGACAACGCAGTTTCCGCCGGCAAGACCTCTTAAAGAGGTTTTCTTAAATGGCCGAGGTCATCTGGGGCATTAACCCGGTACTGGAATATTTGCGCCACAGCCCGCAAAAGATCGAAGAGATCATCATCGCCAAAAAAGAACTGCGGGGAAAGGTCTTTCAGATCCTTGAACGGGCCCAAAAACACCACATTCCCGTCAAAATCAAGAAAGACTTCGCGCCCCCTTCGGTGCCCAAGGAGGCCAAAACCCAGGGGGTGGTGGCTTATCTTAAAGAATTTGATTACGCCCCCCTTGAAGAAATTTTTAAACGGGTCAAAAAATCCCAAAAAAAGGCCCTGCTTCTGGCCCTGGATGAAATTACCGACCCCCAAAACGTTGGCTCGTTGATCAGGAGTGCGGTAGCCGCCGGGGCCCACGGGGTCATTATACCCAAACACAGGGCCTGCGGGGTTACCGGCACGGTGGTGAAAAGCGCAGCCGGGGCCACCGCCCTCATCCCCATCCACCAGACCAAAAACCTGGGCCGCCTCCTGGAAGAACTAAAAGAACGGGACCTGTGGGTGGCAGGGCTTGAAGCCCGGGCCGAAAGCACCATCTACCAGCTAGACCTCGACCTCCCTTTGGTCTGGGTGGTGGGTAGCGAAGGGAAGGGTTTGCGGCCCTCGATCAGGGAAAAATGTGACTTCCTGGCCTCCATCCCCTTACAGGGCCCCATTGACTCCTTAAACGCCGCGGTGGCCGGGGCCATCGCCCTCTTTGAAACCGTAAGACAGCGTCATTATCGCTAAAATGTTAGCCTTACGCCTTTACCGTTTACTAGGCCAGGGCCTTGAACCCTTCATAGCCAGAAAACTCTGCCCTTCCCGGCGGGGGGAATTACCCCGCGCCACGCTCTGGTTACACGCCGCCTCAGTCGGAGAAGCAGGGGTGGCCGCCGCCATTATCAAGGCCCTGCGGGAGAAGAACCCCTCTTTGACTATTCTCTTAACTCTTCAGACCGAAACCGGCCTTAAGAAAGCGCGGGAACTCCTGGGAGGAGAAAAAATCGCCCTGGCCCCCCTTGATTGCCCGGGCTTTGTAGCCCGGGCCTTTGAAAACGTGCGCCCCCAGGTGCTCGCCCTCATCGAGACGGAACTCTGGCCCAACCTCATCTCCTCAGCCCGAAAGTTCGGGGTAAAAATCCTCCTTTTAAACGGCAGACTCTCGCAAAAGTCGCTCAAACGTTACCTGCTCTTTAAAAACTTCTGGGCCGGGTTGCTAAATCATTTTGAGGCCATCGGGGTCATCGGCCCGAAGGAGGCCGAACGATTCCTCAAACTCGGGGCCCCCGAAGAAAAGATCCGCATCCTGGGGAACGCCAAATACGACCTTTTACGGGAAAGGAGCCAAAAAATAAGCACCGGGGAGATTAAAGCCCTGTTAGACACCGGCCGCCTCATCACCTTTGGGAGCGTGAGAAGCGGGGAAGAAAAACAGGTGGTGGAGGCCACCAGGCTGCTTCTTAATACTTTTCCGACCTTAACGGTGGCCCTGGTGCCCCGTCATCTAAGTCTGGTAAAAAGACTGAAAAGATGGCTCACCTCCTACGGCCTGCCCTACGCCCTCTGGAGCCGCAAAGAGAAGGCCCCGGTCATTATCGTAGACGAGATCGGGCCCCTGCTTTCCTTCTACGCCGCCTCTTACGCCGCCTTTGTGGGCGGAAGCCTCATACCCAAGGGCGGGCAAAACCCCCTTGAGCCAGCGGCCTTTAAAAGGCCGGTCATCTTTGGCCCCCACCTGACCAATTTTCCGTACGAAGCCAAGGCCTTAAAAGAAAGACTGGGGGAGGAGATAGTGGTTAGAAACGCCCAAGAAATCTTTGCGCAATTTTCTTCCTTCTTAAGGGATGAACCAAAAACAAAGGCCTTGGGGGAGAGGGCCTACGCGGTGTTTGAAAGCTTTGTCGGCGCCAGTAAACGCTACGCTTCTTTGCTAAGCCGGTTCCTTATTCCTCCACCTTGATCACCGGACAGGTCATGGTGTGCTGGATATAATCTATGGTTTGCAGCTTTTTTAACACCATCTCCGAGAGTTCATCGTGGTCTCTGGTCTCCACTTCGGCGATAATGTCGTAAGGGCCCATGATGATATCAAGCCTCTTTACTTCTGGCATTTTTTTAAGGGTTTCGGCTACCTCTGAAGTCTTTCCGATCTGGGTATTGATGAGAACGTAGGCCTTAAGCGGCATGAGAACCTCCCTTGGCTAGCATTTTGTTTAAAAGTTTGAGCAACTCATCGGTATTGATCGGTTTGGCCAGCACCGCGTCGGCTTCTTTTTCCTGGGCCAAAGATTTGACCTCTTCCCCATAGCCTGTAATGGCAATTACCGGAATTTCGGGGTGATCCCTTTTGATGATGGTAAGGATCCCGATCCCGCTCACGTACGGCATGGTGATGTCCGTGATCACCAGGTCAAAATGGGAAGACTTTAGGAGTTTAAGCCCTTTAAGCCCGTCTTCTGCGGTTTCCACTTCGTACTGTCCCTTAAGTTTCAGATAATCGGCCAAAACATCCCGCAGCTCCTGGTCGTCTTCGATAATCAAAATCCTCTTTCCCATGACAAGTCCTTAGTTTGGTGGCATTTTTATTCTGGTTTAACAAATCCCCCTGGAAATAGCAAACGTGGAAAAAATTTCACCTTCCAAAAACGAGTTAAGAAAAATTTTCCTGGCCCGCCGGGACGCCCTTCCTGCTTCCACCAGGGAAAGATTATCAGCCCTGATCACGGAAAGGCTCCTTAACTGGCCCCCTTTTAAGCAGGCCCAACGCCTGCTCCTTTACGCCTCTTTTAAGAGCGAAGTAGACACTTACCCCCTCATTAAAAAGGCCTTGGCCCTCGAAAAAGAAGTATATCTTCCCAAGACCTATTTTAGGCCTAAAAGGCTCCGTCTCTTCCGGCTCCATACCTTAGGAGAACTCCGCCCCGGGGCTTTTGGCATCCCTGAACCACCGGAGACCAATCCGGAGCTCAGCCCCGAAAAGCTTGAACTTATCGTCGTTCCTGGAGTGGCCTTTGACAGACGAGGCGGACGGCTAGGTTACGGCGGGGGCTTTTACGACCGTCTCTTTGGCGAGGCCAAAGGGGCCAGAAGGGTGGCGCTTGCCTTCTCCTGCCAGTTGACCGAAACGCTCCCCCTTGAGCCCCACGACGTCCTGATGCACGCCCTGGTAACGGAAAAAGAATTAATAGAATTCCGTTAATTTCCTCTCCCCTGAGGCCACTTCTTCCAGAAGCGAAAGGCCCTTCCGGTCCCCCAGGGCCACCAAGACGTCCCCGGCCTCAAACAAGTAGTTGGGCGGGGGGTTAAAGACCATCTCTCCGGTCACCTTCTTGACCGCCAAAATGATGACCCCTGAAAATTTCCTGATCCCGCTTTCAAGCAGGGTCTTTCCCACCAGATCAGAACGATCCGAGATGCGGATTTCCTCCAGCTGAAGCTCAAGGTTCTGTTCCGGGGTAACCAGTTCCAAAAAATCTGTCACCGCCGGGCGGAGGATGATGAGCGCCATCCGGCGGGCCCCGATGAGGTAGGGGGAAACCACTTTATCAGCCCCGGCCCGCTTCAACTTCTTCTCCACGTGTTCCTCATCGGCCCGGGCCAGAATAAAAAGCTTTGGGTTTAAGCTGCGGGCGGTAAGGGTGATGTAAACGTTGTCGGCGTCGGAACGCAGCACCGAGACCAGCCCTTTGGCCCGGTCAATCCCCACCCTCTTTAGGACTTCTTCCTGGGTGGCGTCTCCCTCCAGGTAAAGAAAACCCTCTTTTTCTATTTCTTTAATGACCTCCGGGTCCTTTTCTACGATGACGAAGGGTACCTCTTTGGCGATGATATGGCAGATATGGCGGCCGATACGGCCGTAGCCGCAAATGATATAATGTTCGTGTAAGGCCTCCAGTTTGGCCTCTAAGCGCCGCCGGCCCAAAAAGTCCTGAAGCTGGCCGGAGATGATGGTTTCAGTCACCATGGTAAAGACGTAAAAGGCGATCCCTACCCCGGCAAAAATGAGAAAAATGGTAAACAACCGGCCAGCTTCCGAAAGGGGATGCACCTCCCCGAAGCCCACCGTGGAGAGGGTAATAATGGTCATGTAGAAGGCGTCAAATAGATCCCAGCCCTCAATCAAAAAATAACCCAGGGTACCTACCAAGAGGACGAAAACCAAAAGGGCGAAGGCCAGAAAGAGACGTTCTACCAGGTTCATTCTTCTTCGGTGTCCGTAAGACGCGTAATTACTTCCATAAAATTATAAAACTTTTTGAGGTCCTCTTTATAGTTTTCGCTAAGGTGGATGTGGATCACCGGCCTTTCGTCTTCGGAAAGGGCCTGAAAATCCCCATAGGCCTGGGCGAATTGGAGATCCCAGAAGGTATAACCTTCCCCGGGGATTTCCTGTTCCGGCCTCCGTCCTTTGCGGGTAAAGATGATAAAGCGCCCGGAACGGGGCCCACCCTTAAAGAGCTGGCCGGTAGAATGGAGGTAGCGGGGGCCAAAACCCAGGATGGTGGAACACTGACGCCGGCCCCGGAAGAGGGTCCTTAAGTCGTTAAAGAGTTCTTCTATTTCGGGATCATAGGGCAGGTAAGGCAAAAAGGCAAAGTAACCCCAGGGGGGTGTATCATACATAAACTTCTTAAACGAGGCCCGCAGGCGGGGATATTGGACTTTAAGTCCCCCGGCGTAGAGAAAACCCACCTTAAGATCGTCATCCAGATAGAACTCCACCGGGAACTCCCCGGTTTTCCGGAAGTTTTCAAGGACTTCTTTGGTCTTCTTTTTGGCCCTGATCACGTCAGGCTCATCAAAGGGGTTAAGCCCCAGCCAGACCCCGCAAAGGGCCACCGCCAGGGCCCAGCGGAAGCATTCCGCCCCGAGCTCGTAGCGGTCTTCCAGCCAATAGGCCTTCAGGGGAAAACCCGCCTCCTTCAAATCGGAAAAGAGGCGCTGGTACAAATTCTGCCGGCCCCGGAGGCCCAGATAGACAAAAATGCGGTCGGGACCATAGACCGTGGGTGAACCGGGGCTTTCCCCCACGATGGGTATGACGCCGGTGTATTCCTTACCCAGGCTTTCCGCCACCAGCTGTTCTACCCAGAGGGCAAAGGGGCGTAAAAGGGGATCTGTCAGGAGGGTAAGCTTGTCCTGCCCCAGGAAAAAGCGTTCGGCGATATATTCTGACAACCAGGCCGCCGGGTTCAGTTCCCAGGGAATATCCGGGGCACAGGCGGCCTTCATTTCTTCGGCGGTGGCCAATAATTTTTCCACCTCAAGCCCCATCAAAGCGGCTGGCAAAAGCCCTACGAAGGTAAGGGCCGCGTATCGGCCTCCCACGTCAGCGGGATTGAGAAATACTTTGCGAAAGCCCTTTTCCTCCGCCTCCCGGTGCAGCGGAGAACCTTCATCCGTTAGGGCCACAAAATGCGCGCCCGGACTTTGTGAGAGCCCTTCCATTTTGGCCCAAAAATAACGGAACTGAGAGACCGTCTCCACGGTGGTGCCAGACTTGCTGGCGATGATAAAAAGGGTCTTTTTAAGGTCGCATTCCTCTTCCACTCTG
>DROK01000229.1 GCA_011321895.1 Thermodesulfatator atlanticus | reverse complement strand
TCCGTTTCCGGCAGGAAAGGGAGGTCTACACCCTGGTCAAAAGGGCGGTAGAAAATATCACCAAACCCAGGATCTCGTTTAGTCTTCCCGAGGCCCCCGCGGAAGAAAGCCCGGCCGAAGACCTTCCCCTAAAGCCCCCCTCCCCGGTGCTAAAGGTGGCAGAACCTCCTCCCTCCTACGCCCTAAGCCCCTTTCCCGGGATGTTGAAGCCTGAAGCCGAGGTCCTTGGGCCCTTTGGCGCAGAGTTTTACCTCCTGAAGGACGGAGACCGACTCGTTTTTTTTGACTTTCACGCCGCCCAGGAAAGGCTCATCTTTGAAGAATTAAAAGAAACCCTTGCCCAAGACGGGGGGCTTAAAAAACAGGTCTTCCTGACCCCCGAACCCCTTAAGCTTACCGGGCAGGCCTTAACCACCTTAGAAGAAAACCTTTCCCTCCTTGAAAATCTGGGCTTTGAGCTTGAGGCCCTGGCACCGGGAGAATTTTTCCTGCGCGCAGCCCCGGCCATCCTTGGCTTTCCCGCCGCAGAGACCCTGAAATCTATCCTTGAGGAAATCCCGGCCCCGGAGGCCAGCCATTTTCTTGACGAGATGCTTGCCAGACTGGCCTGTAAAGCCGCCAAAAGGGCCGGTGAATTACTCTCGAATGCGGAAATTCTCCATTTATATTCGAAAGTAAAAGAAAAACGGCTTGAAAGGTGCCCCCACGGCCGACCTATCTCCTGGAGTATCAGCCTTGAAGAAGTCAGAAAAAAACTCGGACGCACCCTTTGAAAAGGAAATCCCCCTGATCGCCGTGGTAGGCCCCACCGGGGTGGGTAAGACGGAGGTAGCCGTATTTTTGGCCGAAAAATTAAAGGGCGAAGTCATAAATTTTGATTCCGTACAGGTCTACAAACACCTGAACATCGGGGCAGCCAAACCAAGCCCGGAGGAGCTGGCCCGCGCCCCCCACCACCTCTTGGGTATCCTAGAGCTGGACGAGGAATTTAACGCCGCCCGTTTCGTAGAGCTGGCGGACCGGGTTATAGCTGATCTTGCCAAACGTGGTAAACAACCCATCCTGGCCGGGGGAACCGGCCTTTACCTGCGGGCCCTCCTTCACGGGCTCTTTGAAGTGGGAGAAGTGGGGGCCATTCGCGAAAAACTAAGAGAACGTCTGGAAAAAGAAGGCCTTGCCTCTCTGTACGAGGAGCTCAAAAGAGTAGACCCTTTCTACGCCCAAAAGATTTCGCCCCGGGACAGGGTGCGTATCCTAAGGGCCCTTGAGGTATATTACGCAACCGGAAAGACCTTCTCCTCCCTGGCCAAAGAGCACGCCTTTGCCAGAAAGCGTTACCCCTGTCTCAAAATAGGCCTTACTCTGCCCCGAAAAGAGCTCTACCAGCGCCTAAACGCCCGGGTAGACAAAATGCTTGAAGCGGGTCTTCTTGAAGAGGTAAAAGAAATCCTCGCTAAAGGATATTCTCCTGCCCTTAAGCCCTTGAGGTCCATAGGCTACCGCCACATGATAGCCTATCTGGAAGGGGCCCTTTCTTTTGAGGAGGCCGTGCGATTGATGAAGCGCGATACCCGCCATTACGCCAAACGGCAGCTTAGCTGGTTTCGCAAGGAAAAGGATATCCACTGGTTTCACCCAGAAGAGAAAGAAAAAATACTAAAACTGGCTCAGGAATACCTAAACGCGCACCGGCTTTAGCTTTTTGTTTTCTTTACACCAGTACATGGAAAAATCGGCCCGCTCAAGGGCCTTGCCCAGGGTGTCTGAGGCAATGACGTTGGTAATTCCTACGGAAAATTTGATGGTGCGCACCCCATCGGGAAATTTGAGGGTTAGCCCCTTCTCGTAGAGGGTTTCCATGAAAGGTAAAAATTTATCGATGGTCACCCCTACCACCACGGCGGCGAATTCGTCTCCGTGGAGGCGACAGGGAAAGTCTTTGGGCTTGAGGTTGCTTTTTAAAAATTGGGCAAAGGCCACCAGCGTCCTGTCTCCCATCTTATGACCGTAGTGGTCGTTTACAGCCTTGAAATTGTCCAGGTCAAAGTAACAGAGGAGATAGTCCTCTTCGAAGATGTTTTGCATGACCACTTCGTTAAAGAACTTTTCCAGGGCATTCTCGTTCCAGAGACCGGTTAGTTTGTCCCGCAGGAAACTCTCTTTGAGGAAGGAAAGTTCCCTTTCCAGCTCCTCGATACGCTGGAGATAATTGGTAATCCTGTTCAGTTCTTCCCCCAGGCCCAGACGGGCCGCTATATCGGGATTAATTTTGTCAAGCAGTGAGGAGAAGATGTCTTTCCCTTCCACCAGGAGATTCAAAATGTAATTGTCCTTCTTTTTGATTTTGGTGGCGGCGTAGAAGGCGTCGGCATAATAGGGAGGAAAGGGGACTTTTTTGGCCCTTTGCAATTCGAGAAAGGCGATCCAGGCACTAAGCAGGGCTTCTCTTTCGGCCTCCAGTTTGGCTTTAAAGCTTTCAGCCTCGGTGGCGTGAGGAACAAAGGCCTCCCTGTTCTCTATCCCGTCAAACATATCTCCTCCCTTACGCCGCTGTTAATAAAAATATTCGGCCAGGGAGGAAATTTTTTAAATTTAGGCCCACCAAAAATAAAAATGGAACATTACCACCCACAAATAACAGAAAAAGACGAAGACGAAAGAAAGGAGAACCAGCCTTTTTTGGTAACGCACACCGATGATAAAAAGCACCGCCCCGAAGAGGCCTACGGCCAGGTTTTTGACCACCAGGAAAAATAGAGGAGAAACATTAAGGGCCCAGCGCATAAAAGGGTTTTGTTCTCTACAAAGCCCGGTTTCCACACAAAGAAGGGTCAGGTAGCCGTCAAGGCTTGAAAGGGCAAAGGTCAATACGTAAAGAGTGGCTAAAAGGGCGCCGTGATAAGTAGCCGGAATAAAGCCCCTTTTCATGACTTGAAGACCACGTAGTCGTTTACCTTTACACCGAGGGCCCGGGCCACCGGGACACATTTGGCACAGAGGAGGAAAAATAGCTCTCTTTGAGGGTCGTTTACCAGGGTCTCAAAATGTCCCATACCTTTGGCCGCCACCACGTCGGACCCAAAATAAAGTTCCTTAAAAGATGAGGAGGCCTCTTCGAGCAAAAGCCCCACCATCTCGGCCCCGGTGGAGACTACCCGGGCCGGAAGAGAAAGCCCAAGCCTTTCAAGATCAGCCAGAGAAAGGTCGTTCTGGATGGGTTTGGGTTTTACGGCGTAGAAGACCTCAAGGCCCCGTTCCCTAAGGAAGGAAAGCAGGGGCAGGTCAAAGAAGACTTCGCCGGCGTTATCCGTAAGCAGGAGAAAAGTACGGGCCTTTTCCAACCTCTTAAGCAAAATGGGGAGGTGATCTATGGCCAGGGTGACTCCGGCCTCAAAAGCGGCCTCGATCTCCGGGTAAGGCCTGAAAAAATCTATGGCGTTGCCCAAAAGGGAAAAATAGAAGAGTTTCCCGGGCTCCCCTTCGTAACGGGGCCGGAGTCTGGGGACTATCTCGCGGGCCAGGGCTATCTCTTTTTCTTTTAAGGGGGCGTAAGGGTCTTCGTTCCCGCAATACTTTTTGATCCGTAGATGTAAGCGGGAGGCTATCACCGGGGGAGGGACTTCCGGGCTGTAAAGTTCATCAAGCCAGGCCAGGGCAAGCTCCAAATGTTCTTGAGTAGGGGAACACGCCAGAGTCATGGCCTGACGGGCCAGTCTTTCCAGACAGGGGCGACAATATTCCGGCAACTGTTTATAAGACATAATTTGTTGATATCATAGGCGATCCATGTTTTAAAAGACGCGCAACCACAGTTTTGGAAGATAAGGAGGGAATATGGCGGCAGAAAAAATAAGACTCACCGAAGATCACAAGCTTATAGTCCCTGACGAACCAATCATTCCTTACATTGAAGGTGACGGCACAGGCCCTGACATTATGCGGGCGGCCATCCCCGTGTGGAACGCCGCCGTGGAGAAGGCTTACGGAGGAAAACGCAAAGTCCACTGGAAAGAAATTCTCGCCGGGGAAAAGGCCTATAAAGAGACCGGCCAATATCTTCCGGAGGAAACCCTTCAGGCCATGCGGGAACACGTGGTCTCTATCAAGGGCCCCCTGACCACCCCGGTGGGGGGAGGCTTCCGGAGCCTGAACGTGACCATCAGACAGGTGCTTGACCTCTATTCCTGCGTGCGCCCGGTGAAATGGGTCCCCGGGGTCCCCAGCCCGGTCAAACACCCCGAGCTGGTGGACATGGTGGTCTTTCGGGAAAATACCGAAGACGTCTACGCGGGACTGGAATGGGAAGCAGGCTCCCCCGAGGCCAAAAAGATCATCGCCTTTGTAAAAGAAGAGCTGGGCAAAGAAATCCGGGAAGATTCAGGCATAGGTCTTAAGCCCATCAGCCGTTTTGGCACCAGACGGCACGTGCGCAAGGCCATCCAGTACGCCCTGGAGCACGGGCGCAAGAGTGTGACCCTGGTGCACAAAGGCAATATCATGAAATTCACCGAAGGTGCCTTTCGGAACTGGGGGTACGAGCTGGCCAAAGAAGAATTCGGCGACGTTACCGTGACCGAGGAAGAACTTTGGGAAAAATACGGCGGCCAGCTTCCGGAGGGCAAAATCCTTATCAACGACCGCATCGCCGACGCCATGTTTCAGTGGGCCCTCCTGCGCCCGGCGGAATACGACGTCCTGGCCATGCCCAACCTTAACGGTGACTACATGTCCGACGCCCTGGCCGCCCAGGTCGGTGGGCTTGGTATGGCCCCCGGGGCCAATATCGGAGACGGTTACGCCGTGTTTGAGGCCACCCACGGCTCAGCCCCCAAATACGCCGGCCAGGATAAGGTAAACCCGAGCTCAGTCATCCTCTCAGGGGCCATGATGTTTGAATATCTGGGCTGGAAAGAGGTAAAAGACCTCATCTGGGAAGGTATTTCCCGGGCCGTGCAGGACAAGGTGGTCACCTACGACCTGGCCCGGCAAATTGAAGGGGCCAAGGAAGTAAAGTGTTCTGAATTTGGCCAATACGTGGTGGAGAAGATCAAAGAACTCTAAAACCAGCCAAGGAGGCGGGGCGCTATGGCGCGCAAATATGATTTTGAGGCCATCGAAAAAAAGTGGCAGGAGGTATGGGAAAAAAGGCAGGTCTTTAAGGCCGAAGACCTGGACCCTTCAAGACCCAAATATTACGTACTGGAGATGTTCCCCTATCCCTCCGGCCGGATCCACATGGGCCACGTGCGTAATTATTCCATCGGAGACGTGATCGCCCGTTTCCGCCGCATGCGGGGGGAAAACGTCCTCCACCCCATGGGATGGGATGCCTTCGGGTTACCTGCCGAAAACGCCGCCTTAAAACACGGCACCCACCCGGCCCGGTGGACCTACGAAAATATCGCCTATATGCGTCGCCAGTTAAAGCGCCTCGGCCTCTCTTATGACTGGGAAAGAGAATTTGCCACCTGTGACCCCGACTATTACCAGCACGAACAGCGTTTTTTCATCGAAATGCTGGAACGGGGCCTGGCCTACCGTAAAAAGACCACCGTTAACTGGTGTGAACACTGCCAGACTGTGCTGGCCAACGAACAGGTGGAAGAAGGACGTTGCTGGCGGTGCGGGGAAGAGGTCATCCAGAAGGAAATGGAGGGCTGGTTCCTCAAAATAACCGCCTACGCGGAAGAACTCCTGCAGGACATAGAAAAACTGAGGGGGAAATGGCCTGACAAAGTACTTTCCATGCAAATCAACTGGATCGGCAAAAGCGAAGGGGCGGAGATCCGTTTCCCCCTGGTGGAAGGAGAAGAAGAGATCACGGTCTTTACCACCAGGCCGGATACCATCTACGGCGTAACTTTTATCAGCCTTTCCCCGGAACATCCCCTGGCCCGGAAACTTGCAGCGCAAGATGCAGAACTCATGAAGGAATTTGAGGCCTTTTTAGAGGAAACAAGGCGGGCCAGGCGTCAGATAGAAGAAGGGCTCTTTGAGAAAAAAGGCCTTTTTCTCAAGGCCTATGCCAGGCATCCCTTAACCGGAGAAAAGATCCCAGTCTTTGCCGCCAACTTTGTCCTCATGGAATACGGGACCGGGGCGGTCATGGGGGTGCCGGCCCACGACCAGCGGGACTTTGAATTTGCCCAAAAATACGGCCTGCCCGTTAAAGTGGTCATAAAGCCAGAGGACCAGGACCTGGATCCTGCAAAGCTTGATAAGGCCTACGAAGAGCCGGGGGTGATGGTGAATTCAGGGCCCTTCTCCGGGCTGCCAAGTGAAGAGGGCAAAAAGAAAGTGGTGGCTTACCTGGAAGAAAAAGGCCTGGGGCGCAAGAAGATCACCTACCGCCTGCGCGACTGGGGGGTCTCACGCCAGCGTTATTGGGGCTGCCCCATCCCGGTCATCTATTGTGCCGATTGCGGTATCGTACCGGAAAAAATAGAAAATCTACCGGTGAAACTCCCCCTTGAAGCGGAACTGGACGAGAAGGGGCGCTCTCCCCTGCCCCGCCTCAAGTCCTTTGTGGAAACGACCTGCCCCCGGTGTGGCAAGCCGGCCCGCCGGGAAACAGATACCTTTGATACCTTTGTGGAATCTTCTTGGTACTTTGCCCGTTTTGCCTGTCCCAAGGCCCGGGAACCCCTTGATAAGGAGAGGGTCTCCTACTGGCTTCCCGTAGACCAGTATATCGGGGGCATCGAACACGCCATTTTACACCTCCTCTACGCCCGCTTTTTTACCAAGGTGCTCAGGGACCTTGGCTACCTCGACCTGGACGAACCCTTTGAGCGCCTCCTGACCCAGGGCATGGTCTTAAAAGAGACCTACCGCTGTCCCCGCCACGGGTGGCTTTACCCGGAAGAGGTCTCCCCGGAAGGGACCTGTCTCAAAGAAGGCTGCGGGGCCAAGGTCGAAATAGGTCGCTTTGAAAAGATGTCCAAGAGCAAATGTAACGTGGTCGACCCCGGGGAGATGATCAGACGTTACGGGGCCGACGCGGTCAGACTCTTTATCCTCTTTGCGGCGCCCCCGGAAAGGGACCTGGAATGGAGCGAGCAGGGCCTGGAAGGGGCCTTTCGTTTTCTCCAGCGGGTCTTCCGTCTGGTAGAAGAAAATCTTGAGGAATTAAAGCGGGTCTCACCTTATGAGGGGGCCCAGCAGGAACTTCCCGCCCATCTTAAAGAACTCAGGCGTAAAACCCACCAGACCATAAAGAAGGTGACGGAAGACATAGAAGAACGCTACCACTTCAACACCGCTATCGCCGCGGTTATGGAACTGGTAAACCTCTGTTTCGAAACTTTGAACAAAGAAAAACCCACCGGCCCCTTCTGGGCGGTCATGAGGGAGACGGTGGAAAACATCCTCCTGCTCCTCTCCCCCATGGCCCCTCACCTCTGTGAAGAGCTCTGGGAGAGGCTGGAACACGAGGGACTGATCGCCGAGGCCCCCTGGCCCGAACCTCAGGAAGAGGCCCTTAAGGCTGAAGAGATAAACATCGTGGTCCAGGTAAACGGCAAGGTGCGGGACCAGCTAAAGGTCCCGGTGGAGGCCGGGGAAGAAGAAATCAAGGACCTGGCCCTCAAAAGTGAAAAGGTGAGACGCCACCTGGAAGGAAAGGAGATCAAAAAGGTCATTTTTGTCCCCGGTCGCCTTATCAATTTTGTGGCCCGCTAAAGTTGGTGGACGCCGTCCGGGTAGAAAATCTGGTCAAGGAGTACGGGCCGATAAAGGCCCTGCGCGGTATATCTTTTCGTATCGCCCCCCAGATCCTTTTTGCCTTTTTGGGCCCCAACGGGGCGGGGAAGACCACCACCATCCGGATCCTTTCCGGGCTTACCAGACCCACCGCGGGCAGGGCCTTCTTTTTTGACGTGGACGTCTTTGGTGAGCCCGTAAAGGCCAAAAGGCTCGCCGGGCTGGTGCCCCAGACCATCAACCTCGATCTGGAATTGACCCTCTACGAAAACCTCCTCATCCACGGCCTCCTTTTTGGTCTCAGCCAAAGGGAAATAAGAAGGCGGGCGGAGGAGTTGCTCACCTTTGCCGATCTCCTGCCCCGCAAAAACCACAAGGTCCGCACCCTCTCAGGGGGTATGCGCCGCAGGCTCCTCATTATCCGGGCCCTGCTTCACCAGCCCAAAATCCTTTTCCTGGACGAACCCACCGTGGGGCTTGATCCCCACATCAGGCGCAGGCTGTGGGGACTTATCAAACGTATCCAACAACGGGGCACCACCATCTTCCTTACCACCCATTACATCGAGGAGGCCGAGTTCCTGGCGGACCGGGTGGCTTTTATTGACAGGGGCCAGATCGTCATCGAAGATACCCCCAAGGCCCTGATAGCCAGACTGGGGGAGTTTGCGGTGGACGTGGTCAAAGAAGAGGGCCTTGAAACCAAATATTTCAGGAACCGGGAGGAAGCCGAAAAATTCGCCCTGGAACTCTCCGGCCAGAGCCAGACCATTACGATCAGGAGGGTAAATCTGGAAGACGCCTTTGTGTATTTCACGGGCCGAAAGGTGTAAGGGCTATGAAAGGTTTTGTGGCGGTTTACCTGCGTGAGCTGCTTATCATCTGGCACAGGCTGCCCCGCATGCTCCTTTCCTTTTCCGTCTCCCCTACCCTCTACCTGGTGGCCTTTGGTTTTGGTCTGGGAAAAGAACTCCAGGTCGGGGGAAGGCCCTACCTCGAATTTCTCATCCCCGGTCTTATCGCCGCCTCTTCCATGACCCAGGGTTTCGGCATCAACGTCGAGATCAACGTGGCCCGCTTCTATCTCAAGGTATTTGAAGAATTCCAGGCAGCACCCATCTCAAACCTGGCCTACGTGCTGGGGGAGATCCTATCCGGCGTCACCAGGGCCCTGCTCTCCGTAGGGGTAATCCTCCTCATCACCTCTCTGGCAGGGGTACATTTCTTTTACGGGCCGGGCTTCTGGGCCGGCGTCATCTTAAACGCCTTCATCTTTGCCTCTTTAGGAGTCACTTCCGCCATGATCATAAAATCTCACGCCGACCAGGCCCTGGTCACCAATTTCATTATTACCCCCATGGCCTTCCTAGGGGGTACCTTCTTCCCCATCGAAAACATGCCCGCCCCGGTGCAATTGCTCCTTAAGGCCCTGCCCCTTACCCATGCTGCCAGGCTGATCCGGCAGGCGGCTTACGGGGAGGGCCTCCGCTGGGGCTCCCTGGCCCTCCTTGTACTACTGGCGGCCCTGGGTCTTCTTTTGGCCTACCACTCGGTAGACAGGGCGAAAGACTAACCTTCCTTTATCTTGAGGGCCAGGAAGTGTAAAAGCTCCCGGGGATGAGGGATCTCCCCTTCGTAGGCCTGGACCAGCTGGGCCAGTTCCTTCCCTTCCACCACCAGACCGGCCAGTCTTTCGGCAACCTCCTGGGGGGAAGCGGGCCAGGTAAGGCCCTTAATACGGGCCAGGACCTCGGCGGGCCAGCCCACTCCCAACACCTTGGCACTTTCCTGAAAGGCCGCCGAGAAGAAGACCAAGGCGTCCCGCCCTTCTTTTATCTCTTGGTAGGCGATCTTGGCCAACCCTCCGGCGGTGTGGGCCCGGGGGGTCTTTTCCTGGAGCTCACCTTCTAGTTTTTTCATGACCAGTTCCGGGTCGGCCCGCAGGATGTTGCGCACCGTCTGACGGGTAAGACCCAGGAAATCGGCGATGTCGTCTTCAGTCTTAAAGGCTTCTTCCGCCAGCACGATAGCGTAGGCAGCCTCCATCAGACTGGTAATCCAGGTAAGGTTCCGGTACTCAATGAGCTTCCTTGGCCCACCAAGGATCTCCAGGGCCTTTAAAAAGACCCTGATGGCCATGGCGTCCACGTCAAATTCCTTTACCTCTTCAGGACCAATTACCACCGGCATCTTTCCACCTCCTGCGCTTTTCTTTGCTTAAAAGATGAACATTCTTTCAGCAAGTGCCACCAATGCAACGCGCGTTATAATGGAAAACATGATCCCTTACCCGGAGATTGACCCGGTTATCGTTAAGATTGGCCCTCTGGCGGTGCGCTGGTACGGTTTGATGTACCTGCTCGGGTTTCTGGCCGCCTATTTTTTGGTAAAAAAGCAGCTGCGGGAAAGAAAATATCCCGAACTCATTCCTGAACTTGAAAACCTGATTTTCTGGCTGGCGCTGGGACTCATCATCGGGGCCCGGCTGGGTCACGTCTTTTTGTATTTTCCCCACTATTACTTACGCCACCCTTTAGAAATCCCGGCCCTCTGGCGGGGAGGCATGTCCTTTCATGGAGGCCTCATCGGGGTCCTGGTGGTAGGCCTTATCTATTGCCGGAGGCACCGTTACAACTTCTGGTTCTGGGCGGACCTTTTCGTGGTACCGGCCCCCATTGGGCTGGGGCTTGGCCGCATCGGCAACTTCATCAACGGGGAACTCTTCGGGCGGGTGACCAGCGTCCCCTGGGCCATGGTCTTTCCCAAAGGTGGGCCTTTTCCTCGCCACCCCTCCCAAATATACGAAGCCCTCGGAGAAGGGCTCTTTCTTTTCCTGCTTTTGTGGAAAGTGCGTGGCAAGGACTGGCCCTGCGGGGCCAAATTTGCCCTTTTTCTCCTGGCTTACGGGGTCATCCGCTTCTTTATCGAATTTTTCCGGGAACCTGACCCGGGGGTACCCCTCCTTTTCGGCTGGATGACGCGGGGTCAGCAGCTCTGTTTCCTCATGGTCCTGGCCGGGCTCCTTCTCCTCTTCTATTTTTTCCGGAAGGGGAGGAAGCCGTGCAGGCCCTATCAGCGGTAGAGGAAATAGACGTAGATCAGGTAGCCTGCCAAAAGGACAGCCCCTTTTAAACGACCAAGGCCCTTCTGGTAAGCCAGCATCCCCCAGGCCACCAGCGAAAAGGCCATCATCACCCCCAGATCCAGCACGACCTCCTCTTTGGAAAAAGAAAAGGGCCTTATCAACGGGGTGAGGCCCAGGATGGCCAGCACGTTCATGATGTTGGAACCGATGATGTTGCCCAGGATGATATCCCCGGCCCGGCGGTAGGCGGCCACCAGGGTGGAGACCAGTTCGGGAAGGCTCGTCCCCAAGGCCACCAGGGTAAGGCCGATGACCCGCTCTGAGACCCCGAAACGGCGGGCCAGTCCCACCGCCCCTTCCACCAGGACGTTGGCCCCGAAAGAAAGCAACCCCACCCCCAGGGCCACCCCGGCCAGATAAAAGAGGATCTTTTTGGGAGGCGCCGGGCCCTCTCCGGGAAAAGGAGAGGCCACTGAACCCTCCCGCCTGAACAGAAACCACAAAAAGACCGCCAGCAAAAAGAGGAAAACGAGACCTTCGGTCCGGCCAAGGGCCCCATCCCGGGCCAGGACGAATAAGAGCCCCCCGGTAAAGAGCATGAAGGGTACTTCCTGGGTGACAAAACGAAAGGAGGTCTTTAACGGTCGCACCAGGGCCGTAAGCCCCAAAACCAGACCCAGGTTGGCGATATTTGAGCCGATCACGTTTCCGAAGGCCACGTCGCCCAAGCCTTTAAAGCTGGCCGCCAGGGTGGCGGCCAGCTCCGGGGCGGAAGTGCCGAAGGCCACCACCGTAAGTCCGATCACCAGGGGAGAGACCCTTAAGAGCAGGGCCAAACGGGTGG
>DROK01000228.1 GCA_011321895.1 Thermodesulfatator atlanticus | reverse complement strand
CTTGAGGCAGGCCTTTTCTGCCTGGCGCAGGAGTTTTTCTTCTTTAGGGGAAAGCCTGGCCTTGAGACGCAGGAGGGTGAGGTTTCCCAAAATGGCCGTCAAAAAGTTGTTAAAATCGTGGGCGATTCCGCCCGCGAGCAGGGCCAGAGACTCGAGCTTGGTGGTACGTAAGAGCTCCTCTTGGGCCCGTTTCTGCGGCGTAATATCTACCAAGAGGTGGAGGGCAAACCGCGCCCCTGAGGGATAATAAAGGGGGGTGCTCACCACCTGATACCACCTATTTTCCTGAGGGACGAATATCTCCTTTTGAACTACCTCCCCTTTCAGGACCTTTTCGTTTACGCACCACGGACAGGGCTGCTCACGGTGATACAACACCTGGTAACAGGTTTTGCCCCCCAATTCCTGGCCACATTTTTCTTTTAATTTGCGGTTGGCGAAATGGATCTCAAAAAAGGGAGAAACCGCGTATATCAACCCTTCAAAGGCGTTGAGAATGGCCTGGTATTTGGCCAGAGTCTCTTCAAGCCTTTGGGCAAAGAGTTTTTGCTTGGTGATGTCAACGGCGGTCCCTATCCCCACCACTTTCCCTTCCTGTTCAAAGACCGCCGCCGTTACTTCCAGCCATTTCTCCTTCCCGTCTTTGGTGATAATCTTCACTTCGTAGTGGGCAGGCGGGTTTTCCCCCCTTAAGCGGGCCAGGGCCCGTTCCTTTACCAAGTCTTTAAAATCAGGGTGTACGATGTCCCATAAATAACGCCCCTTAAGTTCTTCAAGTTTATAGCCGGTAATGGCTTCAAAGGCCGGGTTTACGTAAAGGAATCGTTCCCGGTAAAGGAAGATGCCTACTGCGGCGGATTCAGTTAAAGTACGAAACTTGATTTCACTCTCGTAGAGGGCTTCGGCTAAAAGATCGGCTTGAGAAACGTTTTTATTGTTAATGATGGCCATCTTGATAAATAATTCGTTTTAGAAACAGATGAAAGTTTAGCAAAGGTTTAAGCCCTATGCCAACACCCAAAAACACCCTTTTCATCATAGGTATCGGACCGGGCAAAGATGATCTTTTGACCATCGCCGCCAAAGAGGCGCTGGCGCAAGCCAAGGTCATCCTCGGTTACCGTACCTATCTGGCCCAGATCGCCCACCTGATCCGGGGCAAAGAAGTACGCGCCACTTCCATGATGGAAGAGGTCAAACGGGCCCAAGAGGCCTTAGCGCTGGCCGAGAAAAACGGGCCGGTGGCCCTGGTCTCAGGGGGTGACCCGGCTATCTACGGCATGTCGGCGCCGGTCTTTGAAGTCCTGGCGGCTCGTCGCAGGCCTTACCACGTTCGTATAGAGATCATTCCCGGGGTTACGGCGGCTTGCGCCGCAGCCGCAAGGCTGGGCGCCCCGCTCAGCAACGATTGCGCCCTCATTTCCCTATCAGACCGCCTAACGCCCTGGGAACAAATAACCAGAAGGATCAGGTTGGCCACCGAAGGGGACTTCGTCCTGGTCTTTTATAACCCCAAGAGTAAAAGGCGAAAAAATCAACTGAAGGAGGCCTTAGAGATCGTCGCCCACCGGCGCCCGCCGGATACCCCCTTGGCCCTGGTAAAGGGGGCCTGGCGGGAAGAGGAAAAGATAGTCCTTACGACGCTTGCGGAAAAGGAAAGGATTTCGGCATTGGCAGACATGAGCAGCCTTATTATTATTGGCAATTCCCAGAGCAAATTAATAGACGACTTTTTCCTGACCCCCCGCGGTTACGGGGAAAAATATCGATTAACTGATGAAAAAGCTTGAGATCTTGGGCCGCAACCTCCTGCTTTACCTGTTCGTCTTGGTCTCCGTCCCCCCTTTTGCCCTGCTCATCTTTTTGCTGGCCCTGTTTGACCGTAAAGGGAAGATTAACCACCAAATAGGGCGGTTTTGGCTAAAAATCATCCTTGCCATCACCGGGGTTAAGCTTGAAGTGCGGGGGCTGGAACACCTTGATCCCAAAGAAGCGTATATCTTTGCCGCCAACCACCAGAGCCAGTTTGATATCCCCGTCCTGGAAGTGGCCTTACCCTACCAGATAAAATGGCTTGCCAAAAAGAGCCTTTTCCGGATCCCCTTCTTTGGCTGGGCCCTTAAGGTCATAGGTTATATCCCGGTGGACCGGGAAAATCCCCGCAAGGGCTACGAGAGCCTCCTGGCCGCCGCCGAAAAGATAAAGGCGGGGTTTTCGGTGGTCATCTTTCCTGAAGGCACCAGGAGCCCGGACGGTAGACTCCTGCCCTTTAAGACCGGGGGTTTTGCCCTGGCCATCAAAAGCCAGAAGCCGGTGGTGGCGGTGGCGCTTTGCGGAACCGGAAAGATCATGCCCAAAGGCAAGCTTTACGTAAGACCGGGGCTGGTAAGGGTACGCCTCTTTCCCCCCATTCCCACCCGGGGCCTGAGCTTAAAAGAAAAGACCCAGCTGGCCCACCTGGTACGCCTGCGCATCGAAGAGGGGCTACGCAACGCCTGTCGCTAACACAAGGGCCACCATCTTTTCCACCAGGTCTTCAAAGGAAAGGCCCGCGGTCCTGGCCGCTAAAGGTAAAAGGCTGGTCTCGGTAAGCCCGGGGAGGGTGTTGGTCTCCAGGACGTAAAGATCGCCGGTTTCCGTGAGGATAAAATCTGTCCGGCTGACGTGGCGCAAATTGAGGGCCTGATGGGCCAGGAAAGCGGCCTTCTTGGCGGCAGAGGCTATTTCGTCAGGGATGGGCGCCGGGCACAATTCTTCCGTGGCCCCCGGGGTATATTTGGCCTGATAATCAAAGAAACGGTGACCGGCCCCGGGCCTTATCTCCACCACCGGCAAAGGGGTCTCCCCCAGAATACCCACCGTTAATTCCCGTCCAGAAAGCTTTTCCTCGACAAGGACCCGCTCTTCATAACGGAAGGCCAGCGAAAGGGCCTCCCGGAGTCCTTCCTCGTCTTCCACCAGGGAGATCCCCACACTTGAGCCCTGCGAGACGGGTTTTACCACCACGGGGAAGGGTATTTTTAAAGGAGACGGCCTCTCTCCTTTACGTACCAGCACAAAGTCCGGCACCTTAAGCCCCACTTCCCGGTAGAGCAACTTGCTCAAAAACTTGTCCATGGCCAGGGCGCTTCCCAAAACCCCGGCCCCCAGATAGGGAAGCCCCAGGGCCTCAAGAAACCCCTGGATGGTCCCGTCTTCACCCCCCGGGCCGTGCAGCACGGGGAAGGCCAGGTCAAATTCTCTTACCCGCTGGGCCAGCAACGGCAAATCCCCCGGCGGGTCAAAAACTTCCACCGGATAGCCCCGCCGGCGTAAGGCCTCAGCCACCGCCTGGCCCCCTTTTAGAGACACCTCCCTTTCCGGTGAGTTACCCCCGCACAGAAGCGCTACCTTTGGCTTTTTCATCTCCGAGCTCCGACACTTTTTCTGGCCCAAAGGGCAATTTCTTGAAGATGCGTCTTTCCAGAAGACGGGTAAGTTCGTATAAATGATCAAGCCTGATGAGGGAAGAGACGCTGCGACCGTAACGTTCCTTAAGGTCCCAGAAACGCTCCCTCAAATCCACGATCTGGGTGTGCTTAACCCGTTTGTCGGCGTAATAGACCAGCTCCTCTTCCCGGATGGGGCTTCCCGGGGGCCCCGGGGGACAGAAGATATGCTGGGCCACTACCCGGGCTACTTCCGGATAACCTAGCCTTTCTAGCAGTCTGGCGGCGGAAAGGGCGTGGTTCTCCCCTGTCCTGAGACTCAGATGTTTGGTCAGGTCATGGAGCAGCCCCCCGGCTTCTACCAGGGCCCGGTCGATTTCTTCCCCCACCAGACAGAGGTTTTCAGCCAGAAAGACGGCCACCCGGGCTACCTGCTCACAATGGGCGACGATATGGGCCGGAACCTGGTTTTCGTGAAGGATTTCATAACACCGGCTCCGGTCCGGTACCCGGGGATATTTGCGCGGACAACTCATAGACCTCCATCTTAACCAAAAGCGCCCAAACTGGCACCCATCTCCTAAGCGCCCATCCTATCGTGAAGTAGAAAAAATGCAAAAGGGCCTAAATTAAAAAGAAAAAAACAGGAAAGAAAAATTTCCGGTGTTGTTGAAATCTCATTTTGTGAAACACAAAATTCGGTTGTACGGGACTTATTTCGTAAGGTCTAAAACAGTGAAAGGGCCTTGGTTTCCAAGAAATTGGCTACTAACCTCTTTTTTTGACGTTAAAAAAGAGGGCTTCCTGCTCGGCGGGCTAATCGGCGTTAATTTTGGGAAACCAGTTTTGACCAAGGCCGCACTCTTGTTTACCCTTGGCTCGTCCTTAAGGAGGGTGGAATATGGAAAAGTTCTGGCCAGCCATCTTGGAATTCCTGCGCGCCAGATTGCCGGAAGCGAGCTTCAAGGTCTGGATCAAACCGCTGAAATTCCTGGGGGTTAAAGAGAAAAAGCTCCTGATCGGCTGTCCAAACCAATTCAGCCTGGAATGGATCCGGGACAATTATCTTTCCCTTTTTGAGGAGGCCCTGGCCTTCCAGAGGCTCTCTTTGAGCCTTGATTTCGTGATCCAGGAGGAGGAGCTTCCCCAGATTAAACAGGCTCCCCTCCCTTATGACCCGACCCGGGTGCTCGGACGCAGGCTTTCTAACCGCTTCACCTTCGAGGAATTCGTAGTGGGGGATTGCAACCGCCTGGCCTACGCCACCTGTTGGGCCCTGGCCAACCAGGCCCCGGAACACCGCGTAGTTTATCTGTGTGCCGGCACCGGGCTGGGGAAAAGCCACCTCAGTCAGGCCGTGGGTAACCACCTGTTGAGAGAGCCCAGAGGGGGCAAAATTTGCTACCTCACCGCCCAGGATTTCACCACCCACGTGGTTCAGGCCTTACGGCAGGAACGCCTGGAAGACTTTAAGGAAAAACTGCGTCGTGGCTGTGAGATCCTGATGCTGGAAGAAGTCCATTTCCTGGCGGGCAAAGAATTTACCCAGCGGGAACTGGCCCTGACCTTGGATTACCTCTTTGACGCCGGAAAAATCGTGGTGTTTACCGCCAACCGAACTCCGCAGGAATTGAACAAAATAGACGAAGGGCTCAAGAGCCGGTTCCAGGCCGGGGCGGTGGTACGGATAAACCCCCCTGATTTTCAAACCAGGGTGAACATCTTAAAACGCAAGGCCCAAAAACAGGGGGTCTATCTGCCAGAAGAAGTCATCCAATATTTGGCCCAAAACCTGAGGGGAGATATCCGCCAGATAGAAAGCGCCGTTATCGGCTTGGTTGCGCGCTCAAGCCTTTTGAGAGAACCCATCACCCTTTCCCTGGCCAAAGAATTGGTACAGGAAATCGCGCCCCCGAATCCCCGGGTGACCAGGGATTTCATTATCGACCTGGTGTGCAAACACTTTAAGGTGAGCCGGGCCGAGCTTTCTTCCCGGGCCCGAACCAGGAGAATAGCCTTCCCCCGCCAGGTGGCCATGTACCTTTGCCGCCGTTTTACCGACGACAGCCTGGAGGCCATTGGCAAGCTCTTTAACCGGGACCACGCCACCGTCGTCTACGCCTTAAATAAGGTACACCAAAAGATTAACCGTCCCGGTCCGGTAAAATATCAGGTAGAATACCTCTGCCGTGAGATCGAAACCTATCTCAACCAGCCTCAGTGCGAGAGCGCGCCAGAAGCTAAGAAAACTCCTCAAAGGGAGGTTTCTTGAGGCCAGAAAAGACCTCTTGGCCTACGCCTTTGACGCCTCGGGTCTCACTTATCTCCCCGAGGCGGTGGCGGTCCCGGCTAACGCCGCTGAAGTCGCCGCCATCTTGAAACTGGCCAATGAAGAAAATTTTCCCGTCATCCCCAGGGGCGCGGGGACCGCTACCACCGGGGCCCCTCTGGCGGTGGCCGGGGGGCTGGTGTTGTCACTCCTTGGCCTTAACCGCATCCTGGAAATTAACCCCGATGACCTGGTCGCGGTGGTGGAGCCCGGGGTCTTTAACGGGACTTTCAAGAGGGAGCTGGCTGAAAGGGGGCTTTTCTACCCCCCGGACCCGGCCAGCTACGAATTCTCCACCCTGGGTGGAAACGTGGCCACCTGCGCGGGGGGCCCGAAGGGCCTCAAGTACGGGGTCACCAAAGACTACGTGCTGGGGTTAGAGGTGGTCCTCCCCACCGGAGAAATCGTCTTCTGCGGCCGACGCACCATGAAAGGGGTGGTGGGTTACGACCTGGTCTCCCTCATCGTGGGCTCCGAAGGAACACTCGGGGTGATTACCAAAATGGTCCTCAAGCTCCTGCCCAAACCCCCGGCCACGGCCAGCCTGGCGGTCTACTTTGAGCGTATCACCCAGGCGGCGGAAGGGTTTCTGGCCCTTGTCAAGGGGGGCCTGCTGCCGGCGGCCGCTGAACTTTTGGACGCGGTCACTTTACAGGCGGTGGCCCGTTTCTTCCCAAAAGACTGGCCGGAGAAAACCAGGGCCCTCCTTT
>DROK01000227.1 GCA_011321895.1 Thermodesulfatator atlanticus | reverse complement strand
TCTTCAAGGGGGCCTGTGCCGCGGCTGGCAAAGACCACCCCCCGGGCCCGGCCACGGTAGCCCCTGCTCAAAATGGCTACCCGCAGGCCCTTTTCCTTCAAAAACCTGGCCAGAGAGCATACCAGTGGTGTTTTGCCTTCTCCGCCCAGGGAGAGATTGCCCACACTGATGACGAAGGCCCGGGGCCGGTAGGAGGGCTGGAGCCCCCGGGCGTAGGCCCAGCGCCTAAGGCGCATCAAGCCCCCGTAAAGTAGCCCCAGGGGGGAGAGGGCCGGGGCCATCTTTGACCAGAGGTTTTCCAGGCCTTGATACATCTTGGTTATGATCGTTTGAGGGGGATGACCTTTCTTTCCCGGGCAAAAGAATGGTAGAGCTCCCGGTAAAGGGGGCAGCGGGCCAGGACCTCTTCGTGTTTACCCGTGTCTACGATTTGGCCCCGGTCCATGACCACCAGCAGGTCGGCGTTTTTGACCGTAGAGAGCCGGTGGGCGATGATCACGGTGGTCCGGCCCCGCATCAAGGTCTCAAGGGCCTGCTGGACCTTCTTCTCCGCCAGGGCGTCCAGGTGGCTGGTGGCTTCATCGAGAATCAGGATGGGAGGGTTTTTGAGGATGGCCCGGGCGATGGCAAGCCGCTGCCGCTGGCCCCCCGAAAGGTTAAAACCTTTGTGTCCCAGGACGGTATCGTAGCCCTGGGGTAGCTGCTCGATGAACTCGTGGGCGTAGGCGAGTCTGGCGGCGGCGAGCACCTCTTCCCGGCTGGCCTTGGGGTTGCCGAAGGCGATGTTTTCGTAAACCGTGGCGTTGAAAAGGACGATGTCCTGGGAGACGATCCCGATCAGAGCCCTTAAGGAGCCCAGTTCGAATTCCCTTAAATCGATGCCGTCAAGGAGCACCTTTCCCAAAGTAGGGTCGTAGAACCGGGGGATTAAGGAGACCAGGGTGCTTTTTCCCGCCCCGCTTGGTCCCACGATGGCTACGGTCTGGCCGGCGGGAATTTCAAGGTTTATTTCTTTGAGGACCCATTCGGAGGTGTGAGGGTATTTAAAAGAGACCTGGGCCAGGGTTATCCCCTTCTTGGGGGCAAAGGCCTTCCTGGGGCCGCCTTCCTCTTCCGGGTAAGAAAGGACTTCTTCAATCCTTTCCAGCGCCGCACTGGCGTCGTGGATACTGGTGTAGGCCCGGGAAATCTTGCGCACCGGGGTAAAGGTCATGAGGATGGCGGTAAGGATGGAGAAAAAGTCCCCCGGGGAGATGACCCCCCTTACGATCAGGAAACCACCGTAGGTCAATACCAGGGCCCCCCCTACGCCGGTTAAAAAGTCCACTATGAGCTTTGAACCTTCCCGATATTTGGTCACCTTGAGCAGGTAGCGGTAATAGGCCCTGAGTTCCTGCTGGAAGCGAGCAAGCAAGGTCTTTTCCTGCTGGTAGACTTTGATTTCCGGAAGCCCCTGCAGGCTTTCCGCCACCCGGTGGGTCAGGTTGGCGATTTCCTGCTGGGCGTGGTGTCTGGTGCGCCGGGCCTTTTTGCTCATCTGGCGGGCACCTACCGCCACCAGTGGAAAGACCGTAAAAGAAAGCAGGGCCAGGTCCCAGCGCCTGGAAATGGCTACCGCCACCAAACTTATGATGGTCAACCCCTCTAAAGTGAGGGTTTTAAAGACGTCTGCCAGGACCGGCTCCACCATGGTGGTGTCGTTGATTACCCGGGAGACCATCCGCCCCATGGTCTCATGGCTGGTCTCGCTCAGCGGGAGACGCAAAAGCTTGGCGTACATCTTCTCCCGCAGGTGGTTTGAAAGCTTAAGGGAGGCCATACGCATGAGGTAGGCCTGAAAGAAAGTCACCAGCCCCCGTAAAAAATAAAGCCCTATCAGGGCCGGGGGGAGGAACTTGAGGTAATGATAATTTTTGGCGATAAAGACCCGGTCCAGCACCGGCTTTACCAGCCAGGCCACCGAGCCGGAAAGCAAGGAGGCCACCGCGCTCAAAAGGAGGGCCCCCAAGAGCAGGGGCCAGTAAGGCCGGGCCAGACGCAGGGTCTTTAAGATGACAGATTCTTGCAAAATAGGCCCCTTTAAGCCGCAAGCCCTTCCTTCCGGGCCATTTCTACCAGACGCCTGATCCGGTCTTCAATAGGGGGATGGGTGGAAAAGAGATGGGCCAGTCCCCTGCCCTTTAGCGGGTTAACGATGAACATCTGGGCCTGGGCCGGGTTTACCTGCATGGGAAGCTTCCTGTTCCAGGCCTCAAGCTTTTCAAGGGCCCGGGCCAAAGAGAGCGGGCAGCGACAGATCTTCGCCCCGGTGGCGTCGGCCAGGTATTCCCGGCTGCGGCTGATGGCCAGCTGGATCAACATGGCTGCCAACGGGGCCAGGATAATCATCAGGATGAGGCCCACGTAGCTTAAAGGGTTATGGTCTTCTTCGTCGTTTCCACCGAAGATACCCCCGAAAAAGAGGGACCATTGAGCCATGTCTGCCAGATAGGCGATGGCTCCGGCCAGTACCGCCGCTATAGTGGAGACCAGGATATCCCGGTTTTTGATATGGGCGATTTCGTGGGCCAGCACCCCTTCCAGTTCGTCCCAGTCAAGCAGGTGCATGAGGCCTGCGGTGACCGCCACGGCGGCGTTTTCAGGATTGCGACCCGTGGCAAAGGCGTTGGGGGTTTCGGTGGGGATCACGTACACTTTCGGCTTGGGGATCCCGGCCTGAGCGGCAAGCTTGGCTACTATTTGGTGAAGTTCCGGGGCTTCTGCCGGAGAGACAGGCCTGGCCCCTGCCATCTTGAGGGCCAGTTTGTCCGAATACCAGTAAGCAAAAAAGTTAAGGGCTCCCGCCAGTACCAAGGCGATGATAAGCCCCGTACGGCCCCCAAAAGCCTGTCCGATCACGAGAAAGAGGGCCGTTAACGCGGCCAGGAGCAAAAAGGTCTTTAAGGTGTTGGTGACCATAATTTTCCCCCGTTTTCAGTTTTTACTTTTGGTTTTTTCGGAGACGGCAGGTCGCTTAAAAAATAACATTTTCTACCCGCAAAGCAAGAATAGCTGCCAATCTTCCTTTAAAGAAAGAACCAGAGATGGGCGACGCTCATTAGGTAAAAAGCGGCGGTTTCCGCCCGCAGGATTTGGTCCCCCAGGTGTACCAGCAAGAAACCTTTTTGTTGCAAAAAAGAGGCCTCTTCAGGAGAAAATCCCCCTTCCGGCCCGCTCAAAAAAAGCAGTTTATCCGGTTTAGAAGGAATACGCTTTAAGGCCTCTTTGAGGCTTAAGCTTTTTTCTTTTTCGTAGGCAACCAGTTTATACAAGGTCTCCTCTTCGGCCAACGAAGACAAGGGTTTGGGACCATCGATGGCAAGGGGCCAGAGCCGTCCGCATTGCTTGAGGCTTTGGGCGGCGCGGGCGCCAAGCTTGGGTACCAGGTTGGGGCCTGGTTTGACCACCGTGCGCCGGGAATAATAAAGGATCACGCGGCTTACGCCTAATTCTGCCGCCTTTTCGACCAGAAAGGAAAGATGATCCTTTTTGAGCAGAGGAAGCCCCAGGACAAGCTCCGGCGCTTTAGGGGCCTCCTCCCGTACCAATTCCAGCACCTCCACCCAGACCCTCCGCCCCAGCCTCTGGACCCGGCCTTTGAATTCGTGTCCTTTAAGGTCAAGGAGGAGGATTTCGGCCCCTTCTTTCAACCTCCTCACGTGTTGTAAGTGGTGGCTTTCTTCAGGATCGAGCAAGACCCTCTGGCCGGGGACGGCGCCAGGGGCCAAAAAGCGGGCTAGGGCTTTTTGAGGTTTAGCAGCACCCATTCTTCAAATTCAGGATCGATCCTGTCCAGGACCTTTTTGAGGCCCAAGGAGAGGTATTTTTTCTCCAGGGCTGGGGCCTCTTCTTGTAAAAAGCCCGAGAGCAAAAGGTGCCCGCCGGAATTGAGCAGTTCCGCAAGCTTTTCGGCCATGAGTTCCAGCTCGTAGGCCGAAATGTTGGCGCAAATCAGGTCAAACCCCGCCATTATTTCCCAGACCGGGGTGGTGGAAACGAAGACCCTGTCGTGGAGGTGGTTGCGCAGGACGTTTTGGCGGGCCACCTCCGTGGCTTCAGGGTCAATATCAAGGGCTATTACTTCTTTGGCCCCGAGTTTTCCCGCGGCTATGGCCAGGATGCCCGTCCCGGTACCCACGTCAAGGACCGTGGGGGCAACGCCCGCGGGGCGAAAGACCTCTTCGAATAACTCTTCCAGGCGTTCCAGGACCATATAGGTGGAAGGGTGGTGTCCGGTACCAAAGGCCCGGCCGGGGTCGATTTCAATGACGATTTCGTGTTGTTCAGGGACGTAAACCTCCCAGGAGGGCTTGATCACCAGCCGTTTACCCACCTTAAAGGGCTTGAAATAGGCCTGCCAGGCGCAGGCCCAATCTTCCTCCGGAAGGGGCCTGGTCTCCAGAGAGAAGCGAAACTCGCCCGGGTGTAATTCTTCAAGGGAAGCCAAATATTGGTAGATCTTCTTGATGAGACCGGTCTCCGTCTGTTCAGGGGCCAAATAACCCGTCACCCTCACCAAAGGGCCTTCTTCCGGGTGCGGTTCTAAGTCTTCCATCTTTACGCCGTGTCCGGTGGTCTCTACAAAGAAATTACCCACCGCGTCGGCCAGATAGGCGGGAACTACCGTAGAAATCTCCAGCCAGAGGCGTTCTTTTGAGCCCATCACTACCGAAAGGTAAGCACGAAAACCTTGATTTTCAAAGAGCTTTCTGGCATCCTCAGGCCATGAATCAAAAAAGGTGGTTTTCCTTTCCTTACCATAAAGCCAAGAAAGGGCCTTCCTGGATAAAAAGGCGGGAATACCTCCTGGGGGCGGGGCTTATCTTTTTTTCTCTCCTTTCGGCCTTTCTTTTTTACCAGAATCTATCTCTTAAGCGAGAGATCGCCGCCCTTAAAAGGGCCGTCGTGACCCTGGAATTACGGGAGAAGGAACTTGAAACACAACTTGACCAGCTCCAAAAAGAAAAAGAGGAGTTGCTGCAGCAGGCCCTGGGCTCGCTGCGCAAGCGCACTTCCTACGTGGAAAAGATCATCCGTCAGCTGGGTCTTTCCCGCCATTTTGGTACGGCCCGCAAGCAAAAGGCCCTGGGCGGACCCTATGTCCCCCCGCAAAAGGAATACGAAATCTTAATTGAGAAAATTAGCACGTACCTCACCAAGTTTTCTAAAGTCCCTTTGGGTAAGCCGTGCCGGGGTTACATCTCTTCTTATTATGGTTACCGGCGGGATCCTTTTACCGGAAAGAGGGCCTTTCACAGCGGCATCGATATCGTGGCCCGTTACGGGGCCCCGGTGCGGGCCACCGCCGACGGGGTGGTGTGGCGCGTGGGTTACAGCCGGGGGCTGGGCCGCTACGTCAAGATCAGGCATAAACACGGTTTTATGACCGTTTACGGGCATCTACGGAAATACGTGGTCAAACGGGGAGAACGGGTAAAGAAGGGCGAAATTATTGGCTACGTGGGCAATACCGGTCGGAGCACCGGGCCCCACCTCCACTACGAGATCAGGCGCTGGGGCCGCAGCCTGAACCCCTTGCGTTTCATCAGGGCCGAGAGGAGGCTTGCCCGTCTCAACCTTCCCCACCGATTGCCAGCCTCCCAAAAGTGATTAATTAAATTCCTCTGAGGAATTCTTGAGGGGGAAAGCGCATGATCGAGGCCTCTGGGCTGACCATGGTCTACGGCCCTGTGGTCGCGGTAAAAGACGTGTCCTTTGTGGTGAGACCCGGGGAGATAATGGGGCTCCTTGGGCCCAACGGGGCAGGCAAGACCACCATCTTGAAAATCCTGGCCACCCAGATCGTCCCTACCGCCGGGGAGGCCAAGATCGCCGGGATAAAGGTCCTGGAAGACCCCATCAGGGCCCGGGAAAGGCTGGGGTTCCTTCCGGAAAACGCCCCCCTTTATGATCAAATGGAGGTGAGGGAATACCTCTCTTTTGTGGCGGAGGCCCGCCTTGATCCGGAAAAGAGGGCGGAGCGCCTGGCCTGGGTCAAGGAGACCTGCGGGCTTGAAGAGGTATGGTACGTCCCCATAGGAGAGCTCTCCAAAGGGTTTAAACAGAGGGTGGGGCTGGCCCAGGCCCTGATTCACGACCCTCCCTGTCTTATCCTTGATGAGCCTACCACCGGACTTGACCCCCTTCAGATCGTCGAAATAAGGCGGCTTATCAAGGAGCTTTCCCGGGAGAAGGCCATCATTTTTTCCACCCATATCCTCCAGGAAGTAGAGGCCCTGGCGGACTGGGTGAGCATCATAAACGAAGGGCGCCTAGTGGCCCAGGGCAAGCTTGCCACCCTGGCTGAGCAGGCCTTCCCTGAAACGAGACTTTATTTGCGCACGGACAAACCCTTTGATGAGGCCCTGGCCCGGATAGCAGGGCTCAGATTTGAAAGGCTTGAGGCCGAAGACGGATACGCTTACCGGCTATATTTTAGGGGCCACAAGGAACCTGCTCTTACTGAGGCGGCCTGTGCGGCAGGGGTGACCATCCTGGCCTTAGAAAGGGAAAGCGAAGACCTGGAGCAGATCTTTTTGAGCCTCATTGCCCGGAAGGAGGGGACCGATGCGGGGGCTTAAGGCGGTCTTAAAAAGGGAGCTGGCTTCCTATTTTAACGCCCCGGTGGCCTATGTTTTCGCCGTGGTCTTTTTGCTGGTGGCCAACGGGCTCTTCATGACCACCTTTTTCCTGGCCGGGCTCTGTGACATGCGCTCCTTCTTCCAGACCCTGCCCCTGCTCTTGCTGGTCTTTATCCCGGCCCTTACCATGCGTTTGTGGGCGGAAGAGAGACGAAGCGGCACCCTGGCCCTCCTTTATTCCCTGCCCACTTCTGCCGGGGCGCTGGTGCTGGGGAAGTTTTTGGCCGCGTTTTTCTTCTCCCTCCTGACGCTCGCCAGTACCTTTATTATCCCGGTCATGCTGGCCGCCCTGGGCGATCCGGACTGGGGGCCTATCTGGGGCGGGGATCTGGGAGCGGCCCTCCTTACAGCCTTTCTCATCTCCCTGGGGCAGGCGGTCTCTGCCTTTTTCCTGGACCAGATCGTGGCCTTTATTATCGCGCTGGTGGTGGGGTTTGTGAGTTACCTGGTGGGGACCGATTTGATCTCCACCTCCCTTGATAGCTGGTTGCCCGGGGTCGGGAGCTTTTTGCGCCAGGCCCTGGGACTTTCCCCCCATTTCTCTTCCCTGGCCAAAGGGGTCCTTCCCCTGCGAGATGTCCTGTTTTTTCTCTCTTATACCGTTGGTTTCCTGATTCTTAATGCTTTTACGGTATCCGGGTTTCTCCGGTATTTTGAAAGGAGATCCTTTTACGCAGGGGCCCTTTTCCTGGTAGGGGGGCTTTTGTTTTTCAACGCAGCACT
>DROK01000226.1 GCA_011321895.1 Thermodesulfatator atlanticus | reverse complement strand
TTGCGGGTTTGGCGTAAGCCAAAGGCAGCCAGAATTCCTCAGGCTCGAGGAAGTGTCTGGTCTCAAGGGCCCGGAGATAGGCGCTTTCTTTGTCCGGACTTAATTCAAAACGCTTAAAGCGCTTAAAAAGCCTCTCTTCCAGACCTTCAGGGTCATATTCTAAAAGCACCTCCTGGACCGGCAGGACCACCACTTCTTCTTTCCGTCCGAGGGAACGCTGGGTGGTAGGGTCAAAATATTTGATGGTCTCGATGAGGTCTCCGAAGAGGTCAAGCCTTACCGGGAATTCTTCCCCTGGGGGAAAAAGGTCGAGCACCCCGCCTCTAACGGCAAATTCTCCGACCTTTTGGACCACTCCCGTCTTTTCGTAACCCAGGGAGACCAGACGTGCCGTAAGCCTTTCCCGATCGATTTCCTCTCCTACCACCAGGTATTCATAGGCACTCCTGAGTACTTCAGGAGGGATGGTGCGTCGCCACAGGGCCTTAACGCTGGTGGCCAGGATCCCGGTCTTGGCGGAAGAAAGCCAGTAAAGGGCTGCGATCCGGGCGCTTGCGGTAGCCACCGAGCGGTAGACCCCGCCAAAGGGGAGGGCCTCGTCTTCCGGGAAGAGGACCCCCTTGGCCCCGAAAAATTTCAAGGCTTCGAGGAACCTTTCCGCCTGGTGCTGTTTGGGGAAGATCACCAGGCCCTTGCCGGAAGCCAGGAAACGGGCCCAGAGCAGGGCCAAGGCCTCCTCCGTTACTCCTCCTAGCTTGAGGAGTCCAGAGGATCGGCGCGAAAACGCCAGAATTTGGGCAAACTTCCCCTTTTCCATAGAGATTTTTCAAAGGAAAAATATGAAATACCGGTGAGTTTTTTCAAGGTGGGGCCCAGGCCCCCATTAAGCGGCCTGGGCAGCGCTTTCTAAAGGATATACGCTTACGACTTTGCGGCCGTGGCGGGTTTCGAATTTGACGATCCCGTCAATCTTGGCGAAGATGGTGTAGTCTTTACCCAGTCCTACGTTAAACCCGGGGTGAATCTTGGTCCCCCTCTGGCGCACGATGATATTGCCTGCTTTTACGAACTGGCCGCCGTAACGTTTAACCCCCAGGCGTTTACTGTGAGAATCACGCCCGTTTCGGGAAGCACCTCCTGACTTTTTATGGGCCATAATAAACCTCCGTTAGGCTTGAATTTCTTTTATTTGGAGTTCGGTGTAATACTGCCGGTGCCCGCGCTTCTTCTTGTAGTTTTTACGCCTTTTCTTCTTGAAAACAATTATCTTTTTGCTCCGCCCCTGGTCTAGTATCGTGGCGATGACTTTGGCTCCCTCCACCAGGGGTTGCCCGATCTTTAAGTTTTCTCCTTCACCTACCAGTAAAACTTCGTTGAGCTCGATTTCTTCTCCAGGTTCTCCGGGCAACTTCTCCACGCGAATGACGTCTCCCGGGCTTACTTTATACTGTTTACCTCCGGTCTTAATTACCGCGTACACGCTCTTCACCTCCGGCTAAAACTGTGCTGGGAAAATAGCATTTAAAAACGTCCTGTCAAGCATTGCCTTAAATTCTTTCCGGATAAACCTCCTCCTTCCAGGCGGGCCTTTATATTTTCCCGTAAAATCTTTCGGCTGGCAAGACGGCTTTGGAAAATCAATCCTTAACGATGAGCTGGCGAATGTTGCCTACCAGATAAAGGGAGCCTGTCACCAGGACGGGCTGGCCGGCGCTCAAAGCCGCCTGGAAGGCCTCTTCAGGTTTGCGGAAGAAGAAGACCGGTTTTTTGAGAGTCTGAGCAGCCAGTTCCTCCCGCCAGGTTTCGATTTTTACGGGTTTTCGCGGCCCCTGTGGTTCGCATATAAATATCTGGTGGGCGAAGGGAAGGAGGATCTTTAACATGGCCAGATAGGGTTTGGTTTGGTCTTCGTCCGAGGCGGCAAAGACCAGGTTTAAAGATCCATATCCCCGGTCTTTTAAGGCCGCGGCCAGGGCCCTGGTCCCGTCCAGGTTGTGGGCCCCGTCCAAAATGATAAGCGGTGGCAGGTCGATTTCTTCAAAACGCCCGGGCCACCTGGTTTCCGAAACCGCCCGGCGCGTAATCTCTTCCTTAAGAGAGAAGCCTAAGCAAGAAGCCAGAATTTCAGCAGCCTTAAGGGCCAGGGCCAGGTTGTCCCGCTGGAAAGGGCCTACAGGCCCCGGGTGTAGATCTTTAAAGACCTTGGTCCCCTGATATCGGAGCCCGGTTTCAGTGTTTACGATATCAAAGTCCCGACCGTAAACCCAGTAAGGGGCAGCGAGTTCTTCCGCCCGCTTTTTGATTACCTCGTAGCCTTCGGCAGGAATTTTCCCCAGGACCAGAGGGGTGTTGCGCCTGAGAATACCTGCTTTTTCCCACGCGATTTGGGAAAGGGTGTTTCCCAGGTAGGCCTGGTGGTCCAGACCGAGAGAGGTGATGATGCTCAGGGTGGGCCATAAGACGTTGGTGGCGTCCAGGCGGCCCCCCAGGCCACATTCCACCACGGCCACGTCTACCCCTTCTTCAGCGAAATATAAGAAGGCGAGAGCGGTGGTAAGTTCAAAATAGGTGGCCGGAAGAGAGCCCAGGGCCTTTTTTAGTTTCAGGCAGAGGGCAGCCAGGTGTTTTTTGGAAATAGGGCGGTGGTTTAGCTGGAAGCGTTCCCTAACGGAGACCAGGTGGGGAGAGGTATACAGGCCGGTCTTTAAGCCGTGATAACGCAAAATGTAGCTCAAAAAGGCCGCCGTGGATCCTTTCCCGTTGGTCCCGGCTATCAGGACGGCGGGATACTTTTTTTGAGGGTGGTTAAGCCTCTTCAATAATTGGTAGATCCGGAAAAGGCCGGGTTTGATGCCGTGGAACTGAAAAGAAGAAAGCCAGGCCTCAGCTTCTTCAAAGGTCATATTTCCTCCGCAAGGCAAGTTTTCGTCCCAGAAAGGCCCCCAGGAAGGCCAGAAGAGGGGCGGTAAGATCGGGATAACGTGCCGGGACAAAGAGCTGGATCAACTCGCAGAAGCCGGCCAGCAGGACCGCACCCCACAAAGGCCCTCTCAGCAGGCCCCAGAAGAGAAAAAGAAAGAGGCTTTCGAAGGTATTGAAAAAGGTTTCCAGGTTAAAATTTAGGAGGTGTAACTTGAAGGGGATAAAGTTAAGCCTGAAGAGGCCTTCTGGCCTTTCCAGAGAAAAAGGCCAGAGCCCGTCAACCAAATAGGCCAAACCAAAAATAAAAAGGGTGCGCTTAAAGGCCCTTTTGGACGAGGAGGATAAGACCAGGTAAAAGACCGCCACCCCAATAAGCCGCAGGGCGGATTTGTAAGGATTTAAGAGTAAAGGGGGGACCAGGATCCTTAAAAATTCCAATGTTGCGGCAGAGGCCAGAGCCAGGCCTAGGGTCGTGTTTCTGAAGGCGTAGGCCAGGAAAAGGGCCGGGAAAAGGACGTTTTTAAGAGAAAAAGAAAAGGTCAACCCTTTCAGGTTTTCTTTGATCTCTCCCCAATCCGCCGTAAAAGAAAAGGGTTCCAGAAGGAGGTAAAAGGCCAGGAAAAAGGCCAAAATGCTCGCAGGCGGAGGCCAGGAGAAGGAAAAATAACGCAGCAAAGGGGCCGTTATGAGGCCGGCTAAGGCACCGACGCAATTCATGAGGACGTCTGGCAGGCCGGGAGAGCGGTACACCAGGTGGGTCTGAAGGTGTTCGATGCCGAAACTTAAAAGAAGCGCGGTTAAGGCCCCCAGGGGCACCAGTTTTTTTTCAGGCCAGGAAAGACGCCAAAAGACCCCCCAGGGGAAGAAGAGGAAAAAATTGCTCAGCAGGTCCGTTAAAGAATGGTGTCGGTGCCAAAAGGGTACCGTCCAGTCAAAGGAGCGGACTCCCTCTTTTTGAAAGTCAAAAGGATATAAAGTGAGGTAGAGGATCAGGAAGCTGCTTACGGCCAGCAATATTTTGGCCTGACGGGGAGGCAACGGCTGGTTTTCCGGGATTGATTTGTTAAATTTCAAGCGGTCATGCTCCTGTTTAAATATCTTTCCCGAGAAATCTGGAAAAATTTTATTCTTATTTTAGTGGCCCTCACAGGTCTTTTGCTCTTGACCCGGCTGATAACCCTTCTGGTGGAATTGTCTTCGGCAGGGATCCAGCTAAAAGACTATTTTCGTTTGGTAATCTTCCTCCTGCCTTGGTTCCTCACTTTTTTGCTCCCCTTGGCGGCCCTTCTGGCCACCATTTTCCTCTTTATGCGGCTTTCTCAGGACCAGGAACTTCTGGCCTTTGAGAGTTTGGGAATTCCTTTCAGTCGCCTGATCGTACCTGTTTTAGCGCTGGCGGTTTTGGTTTTGGTCCTTGACGCCGTGGTGGCCTTCAAATACCTGCCCTGGAGCAAAAAGGCCTTTCGTAATTTTCTCTTTGAACTTACCGAACGGAAGATCGAGCGGGGTATTCCTCCCAAAAAGTTTGTCAGTTTGTTGCCGGGCCTTTCTCTTTTCGTGGAAAAAGCGTGGGGGCACGGGCGCCAGTTCGCGGTGGTTTTTATGGTAGATGAGACCTCTGCCCGGGAAAAGGGCCTTATTTTTGCCAAAAAAGGGGAGCTTTTTACCGGCCACCGGAGGATAGAATTTCATCTGTATCAGGGCTACCTCTACCTGGTGAGCAAAGATTTGAGAAACTTTCAGGCCCTTTCCTTCAAGGAATACATCTACCGGCTTGATATAGCCAAGCTCGAAAAGAAGCGGCGGCGGACCCGCGGAGAGATGTCCCTTACAGAGCTCAAAAAGGCGGCCTTATCTTATCCGCCGGACCACAAGAAGAGGTTTTACTACCTTTCGGAGTATTACCAGCGCTTGGCCTTGCCCTGGGCGGCCTTCTTTTTACCCTTAATCGGCGCCCCTTTAGGGGCCCTGGTAAAGGGTTCCGGGCGGGGGATGGGGTTTTTCCTCGCGGTGGTGCTTTACCTGGGGTATTACTTTTTGCTTTCGGGAGTAAATTCTTTGGCCCAAAGCGGAAGCCTTCCCCCTTCTTCCATCTTGGTGGTGCCCAATCTGGTCCTGGCTCTAGGGGCAGGGCTTTTGATTTTGGCCTTTCAGAGAGGAATCATCGGACGCGGCAAATGAAACTCTATCAGCGCTACCTTTTACAACCCTTTGTCTTGGCCCTCTTCTTAATCTGGCCGCTTCTGGCAGGAATTTACGCCCTAGTAGAGTTTTTTGATAAGTTAGATAACGTTACCAAGGCCAAAGTTCCCGTAACTTACCTTTTGCAATATCTTTTCTGGCGGCTGCCGGAAATCAGTTTCGACCTGTGGCCGGCGGTGATGGGTTTGTCTGCCCTTATGGGCTTTGCATACCTGGCCAGAGGGGGGGAACTCTTGGCCTTCAGGACCCTTGGTTTTTCCCCTTCTAAATTGGTCCTCCCCTTTTTGGGCATGGCCTTTCTTTGGTGCACCCTCTTCTTGGTAGTGGAAGAGACCATTATGCCGGAAGCCGCCTACAAGGCCCGGTTTTTTTGGCAAACCAAGGTGTGCAAAAAAGAGCCCAAAGGGTTGGTGTTGAAGGGGAAACTTTATTTCCGCGGCCCGGATTCTTTCCTGATAGGAAAAGTGGTGGACCCCACGGCTTCTTATCTCCGGGAGGTTACCTACGCCCGGGTCACCCAGGAGGGCTTGCCCCGGCTGGTAATATGGGCCCAGCAGGCCCGCTACGAGAAAGGCGGGTGGCTCTTTGAAAAGGGTATTTTGTTAAGACTTCCTGGCAGCCAGGAACCGCGCTGGTTCGAACAAATCAAAATAAAGTTGGCCTTCAGCCCTGAAACGGTGCTTGTGGTCAAACGCACTCCCCGTCTCCAACACTTAAAGGAACTCTGGGCGCAACGAAATTTTCTCCTCAAGGCAGAGCTGCCGGTCACTTTTACCGAAAGCGAGATCGCCTACCGCGTGTGTTACCCCCTTTTGGGAGCGTGTTTGGTGGTGCTGGTCCTTCCTGCCCTTTTACTTGAACGGGGGCGGAAAACCCTGGGGCGGGGTATATCCCTAGGGATACTGGCCCTGGCAGGAGGAGTGGGGCTTTTCATGGGGGCCAAAGCCCTGGGGGACGCAGGTTACTGTTCCCCGCTCCTGGCCCAGCCCGCTGGCCTGGGAGCCGTCCTCCTGAGCGGCGTGGTCTTTTTAAAATCAGTTAAGACTTAGCTGTGTTAAAAATCTGCTACTTTCTGGGTCAGAAAAGTTCTGTGGAAACCGCTTTTCAAATGGGATTCTTAGGCTCTGTAAAGTTTTTGGAATTCTCAGTTGACATTTATCTTTCAAAATTTTAAAACTTTATCAAATTAAAATTGCTTTAAGGAAGTTTTTTATGAGAATTTGGGTACTGTTGCCTTTTCTGGCGTGCCTTTTAGTTGTTTCCTGTTCTTCTAAAAGTCCCTCTGAAAAAGAGGCAACCGCTATAATTAATAGCAAATGTCGGCAATGTCATACTACCGGTCGAGTTTATGACAATAAAGGCCGGGACAAAGGGTGGTGGTTAAAAACCATCGAGCGTATGCAAAATTACGGGGCAAAAATAAACGATGAAGAAATCCAAAAAATCGTGTCATATCTCAGTTCTTCCTAGTCTTTGTCTACGCATTTCCAAGGGTTCTGTGAGATAGTGGTCTGAAGGAATGACCGATTCCGACCGCGGGGATTTTTTTAATCATGTTACCTTTACACAAAATTTCTCTTGTCTTTTCCCGTAGGCTCGACCTTCCAGTCGGGGTTTAAGGTGACGTTTTGGCTTGGCAGTTAGGGGGTGATAAATCGCTTGGCAATAACAGCCTTGGATTTTAGCTTGTCTTAACCTTGGACGAAAGCTATCTTAAAGGCATGGGCATGGCGCTTCCCTACGAGGTGGTCAAAGTGATCGAAGAAGCCGTCCAGGACCCGGAGAAGGCCGCCAAGGTCATCCGGGCCATTGAGGAGGGCTTAGGGGCGGTCCGTGAGGAAGCCAAGGCCCAGAAAGAAGTCGTCAAGGCCGAGCTTAAGGACGAGCTAACGAAGGAGTTAGCCACTAAAGCGGACATAGCTGTATTACGTGGAGAGTTTCGGGAGGAAATGGCTCGCCTGGAAGGCGAAATCAAAATCATCCGCATCTGGCTCAAGGTGATGGTCGGCGTCATGATCGCCGGCTTCACCCTCTTCAACCCCGGCTTTCACCAATTCCTCAAGGTCATCCTCTCCTCCATAGGGACCTAGATCCCCATTTTCACTATTTTCGAAAAACTAGCCTTTATTTTTTGCATCATGGGGGCGCAATTCAAGGGTGACAGTGGTCGCTGACAAAATCCGGGAGAGATCTTTGGACACCTATATGGACACCGGGAAAGGGAAGCTCTGAAACCCTTTGAGTTGGCGCGCCCGGGAGGACTCGAACCTCCAACCTCTGGATTCGTAGTCCAACGCTCTATCCGGTTGAGCTACGGGCGCGCAAGCAAATTTAAAATTAACTTTTATCCCACCGTTTGACAAGGGAGCCCATAAAGTTTTTATTTCTTCCCATGGACCTTAAAAACCGTTTTAAAGAACTCATTTTTACCCTGGCCTCTATCCCCAGCCCGAGCGGGGAAGAAAGGGCCATTCTGGAATATATAACCGGCCGGCTAAGTCAGGGAGGTTTTAAGTTTCGTAAGCAGGAGGTCCCTGACCGCTTCTATAACATCATCGTAAACGAAGATCCGTCTCACAAATTGTTGATTACCACCCACGTGGACACCGTCCCTCCCTGGCTGGGTATCTTTCCGCCCCGGATCAGAGATGACGTCCTGGAAGGCCTGGGGGTTTGCGACGCCAAGGCCGGGGTCGCCATCATGCTCATGCTCCTTGAAGAGCGCAAACGCCAAGGGAAATCCATCCCCGCCACTTTTGCCTTTGTCGTGGACGAAGAAAGAGAAGGGCACGGCTCGGCCATTCTGGCCAGGGAAAGCCTCCCTCCCTACGCCGTGGTCTTGGAGCCCACGGATCTTAAAATTGCCATTGCTGAGGGTGGTTCGGTTGAATTTGAGATCAGGGTCAGGGGGCGGGCGGTTCACGGAAGCTGCATCCCCCACGGGGAAAATGCGATCGAAAGGGCCATAGAACTGATCTCCAAGCTAAAGAGGCTTTCTTTCCTCTATTCCGAGCATCCTTTAGTTGGCCCCGGGGGGTTCAACGTGGAAAGGTTTAGCGGAGGAGACGGGGAATTGCGGGTCCCTGATCTCTGCATCGTGGAGATCGATTTTCGGGTTCTTCCTGGCCAGGATACCGAAGACGTCATCAGGGAAGTGAAACAGATTCTTGAAGAGACCCCCAACGTCCACTACGTGGTAAAAGACGTTTCGGAGCCCTTTGCCATCCCCACTGATTCTCCAGTGGTCCAAAAAATCTGTGAAGCCTACCGGAAGGCCCTGGGGGAAGAACCAGAGTTGGCCGGGATGCCCAGCTGGACCGATGCTGCCCATTTGTACGCCGCAGGTGTAGAACCGGTGGTGTTTGGCCCAGGAGAGCTGGCCAAATGTCATACTTCGGAGGAAATAATTGAGCTTTCTGACGTGGTAGAGGCCTTCTCGGTCCTGGATACCCTGCTTGACATGCTGGCAGAAGAGTCCTGAAGCCTCCTTTCCATTCTCAGCCATGACCCTTGGCGGTCGGTGACTTTAAAGCCCAATCGTTCGTAAAAACGGCGGGCGTCTTCGTTTTTCTCCCCCACCCATAAGGCTACTTTCTGGTAACCCCTTTTGGTTAAGAAGTTGAGGGCCTCTTGCATAAGTCGCTTGCCGATTCCCAGGCCTTGGTAAGCAGGGTCCACCACTAATTCGTGTATTTCGGGGATCTCTTCTCCCTGATAACGGCAGTCTGGTTGGACCACGATAAAACCCACGGGTTTTTCCTGGTCAAAGGCCACGAAAAACCCGCCGTCTGCGTGTTTGAGAAGCCATTTCAAATAACGCTTAACCCTTTTAGGGTCCCGGTAGGCGTAAAGATAGTCCTCCTGGTAGGCGTCCAGATAGATCCTTTGCAGTTCTTTCGCCCAAGGGCCCAGGTCCCGGATGGGCCTGATTTCTATAATTGGTTGTTTTTTTCTTTCCTTCATCGCTGCCAAAAAGTTATGATAAGCCAAAAGGGGGTGGTTTTATGGTCCTTAAGTATTTGGTCCTTTCTGATCTCCATCTCGGTGAAGAAGATAGTCTTTTAACTAACCTAAAACCAGGGCTTTGGGAACAGGACCCTTTAAAAGCCTCACCTGTCCTGACCAGTTTTACCCTCTGTCTAGAAGAGCTCCTCAAAGGGCAGGAAAACAGGCCCTGGCTGGTCATCCTGGGGGACGGTTTGGAACTGGCGCTGGCCCGTTTTAACCAGGCGGCCATGGTCTTTGAAAGGCTGGTGGAAGAGTGGCTGGTAAAGAGGGCCTTGTTTTCTGGCTTAATTTATATCCCCGGAAATCATGATCACCACCTCTGGGAGACCTCAAGGGAGATTCAATACGCCAATTACGTGGCCCGGCGCAAGCCTCCCGGTTCTTTCTTGCCTCCACCTTGGCACATTTCGGAGGTCTTTCCCCAGAAGAGCCATCACTTTGTTCCCTCCCCTTTTATAGGGCGTTTTTTAAGGCGCTTTCCCCAGCTTGAGGATTTCCCGGTAGGGGTCACCTATCCGGTATTGGGGCTGATCAACGAAGAAAAGAAAAGGATCGTGTGTCTCCACCACGGCCACCTGCTGGAGGGGATTTACCGTCTCATGAGCAAGCTCCGGGTGACCCTGTTTCCGGGGGAGCAGGAGCCCCAGACCCTAAACGAAATCGAGGAAGAAAATTTTGCCTGGATCGATTTCTTCTGGTCCACCATGGGCCGCTCCGGCAAGGTGGGCGAGCGGATCGAGACCATTTATGAGAGTTTATTGGTCCCGGAAACCTTTAAAGACCTGTTGGCTAATCTGGCCAAGGCCTTGGCCCAAAAGTTTGATATTCCCCTGGTGCCGGAAAGATGGGAAGATGACCTTATCCAAAAGGTCCTGGAGAAGACCTTCAGAAAGGCCCTTTATCCTGAACGTAAAAAAGAAGCAACGGCCCTTTCGGAAGAGGTGGAAAGGGAGCTTAACTGGTTCGTGGAAGGCCCTCTCCTTAAGGAGATAGAAAAGGTAAACCCGGAGGGAAATCTTTCAGACTACGCCTTTGATTTCATCTTTGGCCATACCCACAAACCCTTTGCCAGGCTGGACCGTTTTGCCCCCTTTTCGCCCTGGGCCAGGGTTTTCAATACCGGAGGCTGGGTGATAGACCGCCTGGAGTTATTTCCGGTATACGGGGCCAATCTGGTCTTGATAACCGACGAACTTGAGGTCCTCTGCCTTGAACTGTTCCGTCTGGGCGAAACCGCTTCCCCAAGACCCGCTCTGGTGAAGGGTACCGGAGAGGACCTCTTAAAGTTCATAAAGCCGATCCTGGAAAAGCCGGTCTGGGAAAGGTTTGCTACCGAGGTCCAAATAGCCGGCCAGATAAGGGCCAGCCATTTGAGAAAGAGGGTTTTGGAGCGGGCCGGCTTCAGGCACTAAGTTCTTTTATTACTTCGATGACCAATTCTTCAGGTGGTTCTTCGTAGAAGACCGGCTCCCCCAGGCGTTTTAACAAGACGAAGGTAAGCCTTCCTTTCCAGACTTTCTTGTCCGTCCGGAGGAAGGAAAGGATCTCAGCCGGCGCAAGTCCTTGAGGGATTTGAGTGGGTAAATCGAGCCTTTTGAGCAGAGAGACCAACCTGGGGCTTATCTCCTCCTTGGAGACCTTTAGTTTTTCCGAGAGTCTGGCGGCGGCCACCATTCCGATGGCCACGCAAAAGCCGTGTAATAATTGGTAATTGGTGGCAGCTTCTATGGCGTGGCCGATGGTGTGGCCGAAGTTTAAGATGCGCCGCAGGCCCCCTTCTTTTTCATCCCGGGAGACCACCTCGGCCTTGATACGGCAGCTTTCATAAATAATGTGTTCCAGGGCCTCGGCGTCGTAACGCAGGAGCCTTTCACTGTGGGTTTCCAAGAAGGAAAAAAGGGCCGGGCTGGCGATGCAGCCGTATTTAACCACTTCGGCCAGGCCGTTTTTTAAGTGTTCAAAGGGAAGGGTGGTAAGGGTTCCGTAATCGATATAAACCCGGGCTGGCTGGTAAAAGGTCCCTAAAAGATTTTTCCCCTCCGGAAGATCAACCCCCGTTTTGCCGCCCACAGAGCTGTCCACCTGGGCCAAGAGGCTTGTTGGAATCTGAACGTAAGGCACCCCGCGGAGATAAATGGAGGCCAGAAAACCGGCTAGATCTCCGGTAACTCCTCCGCCCAAGGCGATCACCGCACATTTGCGGTCAAAGCCGGCGCGGACCATCTTCCGGGCCAGGTCAACCACGGTGTCCATATTTTTGGAGGCCTCTCCCGCTGGAAAAGAAAAGAGTTCCGCCGAAAGCCCTTCCTGGCGAAACAACCTTAAAAGGTCTTCACCCAGCAGCTCTGCCACGTTGCTGTCGGAAATAAGGGCGTAACGATAACCCAGATCAAGTTCTTTGAGGTCTTGCGGGACTTCCGTTAGAAGTCCCCCTGAAATAAGGATTTGGTAAGGCCTGGTGGTTTGTACGTTAAGCTTCTTCATGGAATTTTTTCTAATCAGTCAGGTTGAGGCTGGCAATAGTGCTACGAGAAATGAGTTTTCTTTTTGCCAAAAAGGGGCTAAGAGAAGGGAAGAGATGCGGAGGATTGCCAGAGAAGAAATAGTCTCTAAGGTGGCGCAGGCGGTGGTGGAGGCCTGCCGCGGCCTTCCGCCGGAAGTGGTTAAGGCCCTTGAGCAGGCCCTCGAAAAAGAACCTTCTCCCCTGGGGCGCAAGACCCTCTCTCTCCTTTTGGAAAACGCCTCTCTGGCCCGTAAACTGGGCTTGCCCCTCTGTCAGGACACCGGGATCGTGGTGGCCCTGGTGGAGCTCGGGGAAGAGGTCGTGGTTGACGGGCTTTACGAGGCCATCAATGAAGGGGTGGCCCGGGGGTACGAGGAGGGGTATTTACGCAAATC
>DROK01000225.1 GCA_011321895.1 Thermodesulfatator atlanticus | reverse complement strand
TGAAACAAAAGACCTTCCCCCCAAAACGGGCAAGGAGGCTTTGCCTTATCCCCGCCGCTACCATCTTTACGTCGCAAAAAATATTGGCCCCGGCTTTTAAGGCTGAGACCCCGGCCTTTACCGCCTGAGGGTGGAAGACCAGGTCCCGGGCGATAGCAAAATCCCCGGTGGCGTGCACCACCCGTTTAACCAGCGGCAGGGTCTCTTCGGGAAAAGAAAGGCCTTCCCTGGCAAAGGCCTCATCTATCAGGCGAAAACTCTCTTTTTCGATGGCTAAAGGGTCAAGGATCATGCTTCCAGCCCGGGCCAGAATTTGCCAAGCACCGTTTTGACCCGGGTGAGCACCTCAAGGGGTTTTTCCTTTTCTTCAAACTCTTCGAGCTTATCCGTGGGGATGATGGAACGACCAACGAGCTCAAAGATTACCGCCGCCACACAGTCTGAAAGCCCCTGCAGGCTATAGCCCCCCTCCAGGGTTAAGAGGAGCCTTGCCTGACAGCACTCCGCCGCCAGCTGCTTGACCACCCGGGTCAGATAAGCCACCCCGATAGGGGTCACCAGCATGCCCCCCAAAGGGTCTCCGAAATAGATATCAAAGCCTGCGGAGATGAGTATCACCTCTGGCTGATAGGCCCGGGCGATGGGGACCAATACCTTCTTAAAGACGGTGGCGTATTCCAGGTCCCCACAGCCTGCCGGAAGGGGTACGTTGACCGTATAGCCTGTCCCCGGGCCTTCCCCGATCTCTTCCACCCGTCCGGTACCGGGATAATAAGGGAACTGGTGGGTAGAAAAATAAAGGACCTCAGCGCTGTCATAAAAGGACCACTGGGTGCCGTTTCCGTGGTGGAGGTCCCAATCTATAATCAGGACCCTTTTAAGCCCCAGCTTTTTTAGGGCGTAATGGGCCGCCAGGGCGACGTTATTGAAGAGACAAAACCCCATGGCCCGGTCCCTTTCAGCGTGGTGGCCCGGAGGGCGCACCAGGCAGAAGACGTCGCTTACCTCTCCTTTAAAGATGGCGTCCAGGGCGACGAATTGGGCCCCCACGGCTTTGACCGCTGCTTCGTAAGAGTCTGGACAGGTGGCGGTGTCAGGATCAAGCTGCACCCGGGCCTGCCCTGCCGTTTGTTGGATGGTCTTTACGTATTCCGGGCTGTGGTTCCAGCAGAGTTCCTCAAAGGTGGCCTCCCGGGGTTTGAATACCTTTATAAAATCCGCCAGATCCGGTTTAGAAAGGCGCTCGTAAATTTTGATCAGCCTTTCTGGCCTTTCCGGATGATAGTCTCCCGGGTCGTGTTTTAGGAAAATTTCGTCCTTGACCACCGCAATGTTCATGGCTCCCCCTTCTAACCCAGCCAGCCTGGAAAGAGTTCTGCCAGGCCTCTTGCCATATATTCAACGGAAATGACGGCCAAAATCAAGCCCGTAAGGCGCACAAAAAGATTGGTCCCGGTCTGGCCAAGGAGTCTGGCCAGACGGGCGGCGTGAGCAAAGATGAGAAAGGTAAGCCCGGCCACCAAAAGAGCCGCCAGGACCACTTTAAGGCGCAGATCCCACTGCGGAACCCCTCCGGTCAGGACCAATACCGTGGTAATGGCCCCGGGGCCTGCCAGGATGGGGACCCCCAGGGGCACCACCGCGATGTCTTCTTTGAGACGGCTTTCCTCCTCTTCCTCAGGCAGACTCTTGGTGGCGCGAGGCTGGGCCTGGATCATCTGGAGCGCTATCAGGAGGAGGATCAGTCCCCCGGCCACCCTGAAAGAGGCCACGGAGATATCAAAATAAAGGAGGATCCGGTCTCCCAGGAGCGAAAAGGCCGAAAGTACCGCCGCAGCCACCAGGGAGGCCTTAAGCGCCAAAAGGCGCCTCTTTCTTTCAGGAAGCCCCTCAGTCAGCCCCAGAAAGAGGGGAATACAGCCGATGGGGTCCACTATGATAAAAAGGGGCACGAAAATGTTCAAAAAGTCTTTCAAAAGGCTATCCATTTGGCGAACCTTTCAACCCCCTGGGCCCGGTCAAATAGAGTATACCGCCAATTATTCCTCCAAGGAGCATCACCCCGTATATAAGAAAACCCAGGGCAATGCCCAGTTCCTTGGGATAGCCCAGAAGTTGTAAAAAATAAGAGAGTGTGCCTTCTCTTATCCCGAAACCTCCCAGACTAACGGGCAGGCTGGCCAAAATACCCATAAGGGGGATGATCAAAAAATACTTGGGCCAGGTGAGGGAAAGCCCCAGGCTAAGGCCCAGAAAGTACACGTGGACGTTGTAAAACACCTGGACCAGAAGGCCAAGGATAAAGAGTTTGGCAAAATTGGCCGGCGGGGCCACGGCGGTGAGGTTCTGAAAGAGCTCGTGTCCGATCTTCTCCCTAAGCGGCCGGGAAAACAAAACCACCACCAGTACCGCCGCCAGGATGGCCACCGAAAGAAAAAGGAGCCCTCTCTGGGCCAGGGGAGGTAAAAACGCCCCTTCCAAAGGCAAAAAGACGATCAGCAAAAAAAGCGCCCCCAGGAGCCCAAACCCCCGGTCGTAAAGCACGCTAAATGAGGCCACGCTTTTGGCAGCCCCTTCTTTTACCAGGTAAAAGACCCGGACGATGTCTCCTCCAAGAAGCCCGGGTAAGAAGGTGTTGAAATAGACCCCGATAAAATAAACCCGGACGAAAAAAAGATAACCTTTCTTAAAACCCAGGGTTTCGGCGATTTTATACCAGCGATAAGTGCTTAAGAGTTGAAAAGCAAAAAAGAAAAGGACCGCAAGCCAAAACCAGGAAAGCTTGATTTGTTTGAAACTTTGCCACAGGAGCCGGAAATCCGTGTGGCGGAAGAGATAAAAGAGCAGGCCGGCACTGACCGCCAGTTTCAAAAAGAAAGACAGCGTCTTTTTCACTCAATTACCTCACGCACCGCATAAATTCGTTTGCCAGAAGATTCGTAATAGATACGGATTAACAGCTCGGCGAGCAAGCCGGTCCCCAGGAGATTGATGCCGGCCAGGATGAGGAGGACCCCCAGGATTAAAAGCGGACGGTGGCCGATTTTTTGGTGCAAGAAAAGTTTGAGATAGGTCAGGTAACCCTCAATAAGAAAACCGAGGAAAAAGAGGACTCCTCCGGTAAGGCCAAAAATATGAAGGGGTTTGGTGGCAAACTTGCGGAAAAAAAACATCAACAAAAGGTCAAGCAGGACCCGGTAGGTCCTGGAAAGACCGTATTTGCTGCGACCAAAACGGCGAGGGTGATGGCGGACCTCTACTTCGGTCACCCGGGCCCCGGAAAGGTTGACCAGGGCGGGAATAAAACGGTGTAATTCTCCGTAGATGATGAGCCCCTTGATGACTTCGGCCCGATAGGCCTTTAGGCTGCAACCGTAATCGTGGAGTTTAACCTTGGTAATCCGGGAAATGAGGGCGTTGGCCAGAAGGGAAGGCAGCCTCCGGGACCAGAATGGGTCCTTCCGGTCCTTACGCCAGCCGGAAACCACGTCGAAACCCTCTTCGATTTTTTCAAGTAAAAGCGGGATATCGGCAGGATCGTTCTGGAGGTCTCCGTCCATGGTCACGATGATTTCCCCGGAGGCGTGGTCGATGCCTGCGGTAAAAGCGGCGCTCTGGCCGAAATTCCGTCTTAACACCACGATCTTAAGCCAGGGATAGGTAGACTTTAGTTCCTTAAGCCGCGCAAGGGTCCCGTCGGTAGAACCGTCGTCTACGATTATCACCTCAAAGGGTTTCCCGAGGGCGGTAAGGGTTTTAGAAAGCCCCTCCAGCAGGGGAGGGAGGTTTTCCTCTTCGTTGTGGACGGGAATGACTACGGAAAGATAGGGTTTGGTCATGGGGCACTAAAATTAATGGGGTTTAAGCGTCCTAAGGTCAGCGAAATGGTAAGCCTTTTTCCCTGACGCAGGATCTTGAGGGTAATTTTGTCCCCGGGCCGGTGGCGGGTGAGTTCCTGTACAATGTAAAGGACCCGCCGCACAGGTCTTTTCCCGATACCCACGATGACGTCTCCTCCCAGGATAATCTTTTCCTCCCCC
>DROK01000224.1 GCA_011321895.1 Thermodesulfatator atlanticus | reverse complement strand
TCTCAATTTGGCCGGCCCGTCTTTGAAGTACCTTTCCTTTACAGAAGGCCTTATCTTTTAACAGACGCACGCCAGGTGGCAGGGGCCCCAAGTTATTTTGTCTTCTGCGGCCTGGCGGACCCGGCCTCCTTCCTTACCGCCGCCCAGAAGGTGGGCCCTGTCCGGGGTTTTTGGGCCCTGCCAGACCACGTACGCTACCGTCCCGGTTTGATAAAAAAGATCAAACAGGCCCAGGAAAGGGCAGGAGCCGCGGCCCTGCTTACCAGTACCAAAGACGCGGTTAAACTTTTGCCCTTTGGCAGGGAACTTGGCCCGTGTTACGTTTTGCCTGCGGAAGCTTGCCTGGGAAAGGAGCTTAAAAATTTCGTCTGGGAAAGGCTCAAAGGGCATACCCGTGCTTGAACTGCCGGCGGACCAGGAAGGCGTCTTTCTTGAAAGGCCTAACCGGTTCCTGGCCCTGGTGGACGGAGACGGAAAGACCTTGGCCGTCCACGTACACGACCCGGGCCGCCTCCCTGACGTGCTAATTCCAGGCAACCGGGTGCTTCTCAAATATCGCCCCGGGCCCAAACGCAAGACCGCCTGGGACCTTCTGGCGGGTTGGGCGGCCAACCACTGGGTCTTCGCCCATTCCGGCTACCACCGGCCCCTTAGCGAAGCGATCTTGACCAAGCTGGGAAAGGACCTCTTTCCCGGGCTTAAGGATTATCTGCCTGAGCCCAAAATCAATACCAGCCGGCTTGATTATCTCTTCGAGATGGAAAAGGGCCCGAAGGTCTACGTGGAGATAAAGGGTTGTACCTGGGCAAAAGGAGAAACAGCCCTTTTTCCTGACGCCCCTACCAGCCGGGGACAAAGGCACCTTAGTCTCCTTGCTGACCTGAAAAGAAAGGGATTCCGCAGCCTGCTCTGGGTCCTTTGCTTCCGCAAGGAGGCCTCGTGTTTCCGGCCCGCCCAAGAAATCGACCCGACCTTTGCCAGGCTCTTTGAAGAGGCACAGGCCCAGGGGGTAGAATTAAAGATCTCAAAGCTTTGCTACGACGGCCAAAAAATCTATTTCCAGGGAGAGATTCCCCCTTGCGCTGGCTAAGCGGGATACTCCTTCTGTGGCTGTTCGTCCCAAAGGCCTGGGCCCTGGAAAGCTACTTAACTCCGGAAAGGGTCCTCATCGTGGCCAACAAGCACAGCCCTTTTTCCCGGGAAGTGGCTGACTTTTACCGGAAAATACGCCGTATCCCCCGGAAGAACGTACTCCTCCTTTCCCTTCCCCGCCGGGAAGAGATAAGCCGGCCCATTTACCTGAAGTACCTGGAAAGGCCTCTGGCGACTTTCCTGCAAGCCCAGGGTCTGGCAGACCAGATCCTGGTCCTGGTCCTCATGCCTGAGGTCCCGCACAAGATAAAAGGAAGGGTAGCCAGAGACGGTGAGGCCGCCTCCGTGGACTCAGAGTTAACCTTACTCTACCGCAAAATGCTTTATGGCCCCTACCGGCTGGGCGGATGGCTCAAAAACCCTTATTTCCACGCCCCTAAAAACCTGCCCTTTGACCATGACCGTTTTGATATTTATCTCGTTACCAGGCTGGCGGGTTACCGCCCGGAAGACGTATACGCCCTGATCAAGAGGGCGGTTCAAGCCAAAGACACCACCCCTCCTTATACCCTGGTCCTCGACGCCAGGGACGGCCCTTTGAGCCCGGGGGATAACTGGCTCTACGCTACTTACCTGCGCCTTAAGGGAGTTAACGGGCTCCGGTTTTTGACCTCCTTTGAGCCGGCCTTTTTGGCCTCGGCCCAAAGGGTTATCGGCTACGCCTCCTGGGGTTCAAACGACCCCAACTATCCCCGTAACCGCCGCCTGTTTTTTGAATTCTTACCCGGGGCCGTGGGGGTTACTTTTGTGAGCACCAACGCCCGTACCTTTGCCGAACCACCGCCGGACTGGCAGGTGGGAGCCCCCTGGCACGCCAAACACAAGCATTTCGGGGGCTCTCCCCAGTCCCTCATCGGTGACCTGATAAGACTGGGTATTACCGGTATTTCCGGAAACGTTTACGAGCCCTATCTTTCGGCCTCAGCCAGACCCCACCTCTTGTTCCCGGCCTATCTGGCGGGAAAACCCCTGGCCGAAGCCTATTACCGTTCTCTGGCCTACCTCAGCTGGCAGACGGTGGTGATCGGCGACCCTTTTACCCATCTTGGAAAGACCCGCTTTATCCGGCGGGAAATAGGCCCCTGGTTTGCCGAGCGGAAGAGGCGCTTGGCCCGGGCCCTTAAAGAAAAAGACCACCTCTTCCTGGCCCGGGTTTACCTGCGCCTTGGCCTGGAGAAGAAGGCCTTTGACGAATTAAAGGCCCTTTCCCGGCAAAAAGAAACCTTACCTCCAGAGGCCTTCGGCCTCCTCCTGGCCCTTTCCCGGAACCCCAAACTCAAAAACCGCCTTACGAAATTTCTGAAACCCCGCAAGGAAAAAGAAGCCGCCTTGCTCCTTGCCCTTCTCCTTTTCGAAGATAAGGCCTACGACCAGGCCCTCGCTCTGGCCAAGCCCCTGGCCCGGGAAGAGATCCCCGAAGCCCTTTATCTGGCAGGACGCATCAAGCTTGAGCAGCAAAAGTGCCTTGAGGCCGCAAGTTATTTGGAAAAGGCCATCGCCCTTCAGCCGCAGGCCTGGGCCTATCTCCCCTGGCTTTACCGGGCCCTGATGTGCGGGGGAAAGAAAAAGCGGGCGGAACACATCAAAAACAAGGTTTTAACCATGCCTGAGCTGGCTGAGCTCTGGCCAGAGTTCAGCAAGGTTCAGTAACGGCGGTTCTGCTCCCAGCGCCAGGCGGTCTCGATGATAGCCTGCAGGTCATCAAAGGCGGGGTGGAAGGAAAAGGTCTCTTTTAAGAGTTTATGGTCAGCCACCAGGACCGGTGGGTCCCCGGGGCGCCTTTCTTTGAGCTCGTAAGGGATGGGGCGCTTTACCACCTTTTCGGCGGTCTCCAGGACCTCTTTGACCGAGTAACCGTGGCCGTAACCGCAGTTAAGGATAAGGCTCTCCCCTTTATCCAGCAAATACTTGAGGGCCAGGACGTGGATGGTGGCCAGGTCTTCGACGTGGATAAAGTCCCGGATACAAGTACCGTCAGGGGTGGGATAGTCGGCCCCATAGAGGAAAAAGCGGGGCCTTTGCCCCAGGGCGGTTTGCAGCAAGAGGGGAATGAGGTGGGTCTCCGGCTCGTGGGCCTCCCCGATGAGGCCCGAAGGATCCGCCCCGGCCGCGTTAAAATAACGCAGCGCCACAAAAGGAAGACCATAGGCCCGAAAGGCGTCCTTTAAGACCTGTTCCACCATGGCCTTGCTGGCCCCGTAAGGGTTGATGGGACGGACGGGATGGTCTTCCGGGATCGGAATCTTTTCCGGGGCGCCGTAAACCGCAGCGCTGGAAGAAAAGACAAAGGCCTTAACCCCGAACCTCTGGGCGCAAAGCAGCAAATTGAGCGTACCGCTCAGGTTGTTTTCGTAATATTTAAGCGGCTCAACCACGCTTTCTGAGACCACGATATGGGCCGCAAAATGGAGTACCGCCAGCGGCCTTTCTGCTTCAAAAAAGGCCGTCAAAAACTTTTGGTCCCGCAAATCACCTTCCACCAGGCGCCCCCAGAGTACGGCCTCCCGGTGCCCGGAAGAAAGATTATCTATCACTACGGGGGAAAAGCCCTCTTTTTCAAGCGCCTTCAGGACGTGGGAGCCGATGTAGCCGGCCCCACCGGTGACCAAAATTTTCTTTTTCATGTCTCCTCCTTTCCCGCCCTCAAACCAAGTAAAATATCTTTCATGAAGGCTGAGAAGGGGTATTTCAAAAAACGCTGGACCGGACGCTTCCCCATCGCCCTGGTCTTCCCCAACACTTACGAGGTGGGGATGTCGAACCTGGGTTTTCGCCTGGTCTACGAATATCTAAATCGTTACGAGGACCTGGTCTGTGAACGGTTTTTTCTACCAGAAGAAGGAGAAAAACTGCGCTCTGTGGAATCCAGCCGGCCCCTCACGGACTTTGCCCTCATTTTATTTTCCGTCTCCTTTGAAACGGACCTGGTTAACCTCATCAAGATCTTAAAAGAAGCCGGGCTTTCCCCTTTGAGGGAAGAAAGAGAAGGAGGCCCTCCGGTCCTGGCCGGGGGCATCGCCACCTGGCTAAACCCCGACCCCTTCACCCCTTTTGTGGACGGTCTTTTGCTGGCCGAAATAGAGGCCATCCACGCCAGATTGGTGGAAGTAATCTTGGACCGCAGACCTTTTACCGCAATACCGGGGTTTCTCCCGGCAGATTATGAAATAACTTTTGACGAGGAGGGAAGACTCAAGGAAATAAAGCACCCCCCGGTCACCCGGGTTATCGCCCGGGCGATCAAAGAGCCCCCGCTTTCCCGGCTCCTTACCCCGCACACCGTCTTTGAAGAGACCTACCTCCTGGAAATCGGGCGGGGCTGCGGACGCGCCTGCCGCTTTTGTGCCGCAGGCATCCTCTACCGCCCGCCCCGTCCCTGGCCCAGAGAGACCTTGCAAAAGGCCCTGGAAATCATCCCCCAGGGGGCCAAGGTCGGTCTTATAGGGCTTGAATTTGCCGCCTCCGAAACCGTGGAAAGCCTGGCCCAGGCCCTGCTAGCCAAGGACTGTACGCTGACCTTCTCTTCCCTTCGGGCCGACGCCTTAACGGAGACTTTCGCCCAACTTCTGGCCCGGCAACGCACCGCCACCATCGCCCCGGAGACCGGAACCGAGCGGCTGCGCCAGGTTATCAACAAAAATTTGAAGGACGAAGACCTGCTGGCAGCCGCCCGCAAACTGGCCAGGGTGGGGATCCGGGTCTTAAAACTGTATTTCATGGTGGGTCTTCCCGGAGAGACCCGGGAGGATCTTGAAGGGATCCCCAGACTCCTCCGCCAAATAAAACACGTGCTTGACCAGGAAACCAAGCCCCGGGGTTACGTGGTAGAATTAAGGGTAAGTGTGGCCTCTTTTGTGCCCAAACCCCACACCCCGTTCCAGTGGGCCCCTTTTGAGGGGGTTTCCGGGCTCAAGAAAAAGCTCAAATGGCTAAAGCAGGCGGTAAAAAAGATCCCCAACACTCATCTCACCACGGATCTGCCCAAATGGGCCAAGCTCCAAGCCCTTATCGCCCGGGGTGACCGCCGCCTAAAACCCCTGCTCCTGGCCCTGGCCGAAGGGAAAAACCTCAACCAGGCCCTGACCTTGCTACCGGTAAACCCCCAATTTCTGGTAAGCCGCACCCGGGAAAAGGACGAACTGTTCCCCTGGGAGGTGGTCTCTTTGGGGGTAAAACGCTCTTTCCTCTGGGAAGAATGGGAAAAGGCCCTTTCCGGACGCCCAAGCCCGGGCTGTGTCCTTGGCCGCTGTAAACGCTGCGGGGCCTGCCCTTAGGTTTTTACCCGTTTGCTGGCCTGGATCTGGAGGACCTGTTGCCGGAAGATGTGTTGCACCAGTTTGTCCTGGTCGGCTTCGGTAATCCAGACGAATTTAAAGGCTACTTCGTAGCCCCCTTCCTCACACTCGTCCACCCTGATCACCTCGCCAAAGGTCTTTAAAAAGATCCAATCCGGTAAGAGACCGAGGTCTATTTCGTAAAGCTGCCCGGGCTGGGGGGCGTTATCCAGCCTGACCCTCAAGCCCCCGGCACTTATATTGGCTTCCACTTCCTGAAATCCCTTTAAAAATTCCTTTCCCAAAAGATGTATCAAGATGCGGTCCAGCTTCTGGTTTAGGATCTGTAAGATACCGGCCAATTCCCGGTCCCTTTCCCGGAGGCGTTTGAGAAAAGACTCAAACTTCACCACCTCCCCCGGGGGGCGGACAGGGTCAATCCAGGGCCTTTCCTTGCCTTCCCGAAAATTGGCCAGCTTTTGCTCAAATTCTTCCCGTGCCAAAGGTTTGAGCCTTAAAAGTACCCGGTCGTAAATCCTGATAAAACGCCTTTTTTCTTCGCTCATCTGGCCTCCTGGGGGATGGGTTCCTGTTCCTTACTCCCGGAAAACGCCTCCCGGTATTCAAGGAGCGGTACTTTGGGTTGCAGCAGGATGATTTCCACCCGCCGGTTGGCCGCCCGGTGTTCTTCGGTATCGTTGGGGTAAAGGGGTCGGCTGGGACCATAGCCCACCGCAGCCAGTTGGCGGGGCAGGACAAATTTGTGTTTCAACAAAAATTCCACCACGGAAACGGCCCGGGCGGCGGAAAGCTCCCAGTTGGAGCGAAAACGCCCGTTGCGCACCGGGGTATTATCGGTGTGGCCAGCCACGATAATTTCCCCGTCAAAGAGCTCAAGCACCTCCCCTACTTTTAACAGGATCTGCTTGGCCCGCGGGGTAAGCTCCGCGCTCCCCTTGGCGAAAAGGACCCCGTCTTTAAAACGCAGCACCACCCGGTCCTTGAGGCTTTCGATCTGGATTTCTCCCTTGATCAACTCGAGTTTTACCGCGGATTTTATCCGTTCAAGGATCTCGTCCACGGTAAACTTGGCGGGAAATTCCGTGGAGACCACGTCGATCCCTTTAGGGATTTCAAAAACCACCTCTTCCCGTTGCACCCCGAAGGCCTCCCGCAAAGAACCCGCCACTTCCTTGAAACGGGCCACGTCCATCTCGGAAAAAGAGAGCAAAAGGACGAAGAAACACATAAGGAGCGACATGAGGTCGGAGAAGGTGGTCATCCATTTCGGTGCACCGGCTTCGCATTTTTCTTTCTTTTCCGGACAGTTTTTGCCCATTTAACCTTCTCCGCCCAAGGCCTCCCGTTTCTTCGGAGGCAAGAAGGCCTTTAAGATCTCTTCCAGCACCCGGGGGTTCAGCCCTTTTTGAAGACCGATTACCCCTTCAATGATGAGACGGTAATTCAGCTGTTCCTCCTGGGCCCTTAAGGCGAGCTTATTGGCAATGGGGGTGAAGACGAGGTTGGCCATCACCGCTCCGTAAAGGGTGGTCAACAGAGCCACGGCCATGGAGGGACCGATGGATTTCGGATCATCCATGGTGGATAACATTTGGACCAGCCCGATCAGGGTCCCGATCATCCCGAAGGCCGGGGCCAGATCCGCCATGGTCTTAAACAGGTTCTGCCCCATCTCATGCC
>DROK01000223.1 GCA_011321895.1 Thermodesulfatator atlanticus | reverse complement strand
GTTATGCTTCCGGTCTGTGGCAAGACCATGTTTGAAAGGGTCTTTGAAGTCCTAAAGAGCGTCTCGCTCTTTGAAGAGATCTATGTTTCCGGCCCCCCGGAACTGGCCCCGGTCCTGAAGGAAACCTATCCGTCATTTTCTTTTAGGTTTCTACCCCAGGCCACCTCTCCCAGCGTTAGCGTCTTCTTTGCCCTGGAAGAAATAGCCACCTGGCCCCTTTTCCTCACCACGGCCGACCACGTCCTTTTGACCGGAGAGATCGTTTCCTTTTTCGTCAAAGAGGCCAGGGCTGCCAAAGGGGCGCTCGCGGTAGGGGTGGTGCCCTTTTCTCTGGTCAAGAAAACCTATCCCGAAGCCTCCCGTACCACCTACCGCTTAAAAGAAGACCGCTTTTGTTCCGCCAACCTTTATTTCCTGGCGGGGGAAGAGGTAAAGAGGGCCCTTTATTTCTGGCGGGAAGTGGAAGATAAACGCAAAAATCCCCTAAAAGTGGTATGGTCCTTTGGGCCGGGTCCGCTTTTACGGTATCTGTTAGGCCGGCTTTCCCTGGCGGAAGCCTTTTCGCTGGCCAGTAAAGTCCTGGGTTGCAGGGTCTTTCCCGTGGTCCTCCCCTTCGCCCGGGCCGCGGTGGACGTGGACGATGAGGCGGACCTCCGGCTGGCCCAAAAAATACTTTCGTGTCAAGAGGGGTGATTCCTTTGCGCCGTCCGTCAGTTTTTAAAAGGATATTTTTCCTGGCCCGGCCTTATTGGCTTCTTCTTTTGTTTTCTCTCCTTTTGAGCCTGGTGGCTTCTTTATTTTCCGGGTCCGTGGCCTGGCTGGTAAAGCCGGTGCTCGACCATATCTTTCTCGAAAAGAATTACCGTTACCTGGACATCCTTCCCCTGATAGTGATCGGGATCTTTTCCCTAAGGGGACTTAGCGCCTTTTTCCAGGCCTATCTCATGCGGCTCGCCGCCCTGCGCTTCGTAAACGACCTGCGTTATCGGCTCTACCAGAAGATCCTCCGACTCCCTCTAAAAGAAGTCTCTGCCGAGACCTCGGGGCGTCTGGTCTCCCGGGTCATCAACGATACCACCGCCCTTGAGCCGGTCCTGGGCGATATGTTTCGCACCTTAATGCTTGAGGGGCTTACCGTAATTACTCTGGTAGCGGTGGCCCTTTACCGGCGTTTTGATCTGGCCCTGCTGGCGTTAACCGTCTTTCCCGCTGTGGCCATCGGGGCCCGCAAATTGGGAACCAAGGCCCGTAAGGCACGCAAACTGGGCCAGCAGGAGATAGCCGAAGTGACCCATCAGGTCACCGAAAGCCTTCAGGGGTTGCGCGAAGTAAAAGTATACCTTCAGGAAGATTTTCTGGTTGGTCGCTTTCGGCAAAAACTTGAAGGTTATTTACGCTATCTCCTCCGGGTTACCAAGTACCGCGAGGGGGCAAGACTCTTGGTGGATCTGATGACCGGGTTGGGCGGGGCCCTGGTTTTTACCTACGGGGGGCACCTGGTCATCAGGGGCGCCATTACCCCGGGAGACTTTTTTTCGGTACTCACCGCCATTTTGATGATTTTTTCTCCCCTTCGGCGTATCTCTCGGGCCTATACCGGGCTTTACGACGCTTCGGCTGCCCTGGAGAGGGTGGAAGAGGTCCTCGCTTACCCTGAGGAAAAAGGCGGACCAAAAAAGGCTTCAGCCCCGCAAGAAGGCCTGGTCTTTGACCACGTCTATTTTCGGTACCGGGAAGGGGAAGATTTCGTCTTGCAGGACGTAAATTTGAAGATTCCTGCGGGTCAGGTGGTAGCCCTGGTGGGCCCAAGCGGGGCGGGCAAAAGCACCCTGGTCTCCTTAATCCCCCGCTTTTACGACCCCAGCCGGGGAAAAATCCTGCTTGACGGCACAGATCTAAGGGAGTTTGAACTGGGCTCCTTAAGGGCTCTGATCGGGATCGTCTCTCAGGACATCGTCCTTTTCAACGCCACCGTTTACGAAAACATCGCCTTCGGTAACCCCAAGGCCAGCCGGGAAGAAGTGATCGCCGCCGCGAGACTCGCCTACGCCCATGAGTTCATCGAACAGTTACCCCAAGGTTACGATACGGTCCTGGGACACAAAGGTTTTAATCTTTCAGGGGGCCAGCGGCAGCGGCTGGCCATCGCCCGGGCCATCCTCAAAAACCCTCCCATTCTCATTTTGGACGAGGCCACCAGCCATCTCGACGCGGTCTCGGAACAGAAGGTGCAAAAGGCCCTTGAAAGACTCATGCGCGGCCGGACCACCATCGTCATCGCCCACCGGCTCTCTACGG
>DROK01000222.1 GCA_011321895.1 Thermodesulfatator atlanticus | reverse complement strand
ATGGCGCTCATGTTTTTAAAAACGTTAGCGCTTACCTTTAAACCCCCCTACCGTATACGCCTGCTCATCAAACAGATGGAATTCGTAGGGGTGAAATCCACCCTGGTAGTGGTTCTTACCGGGCTTTTTTCCGGGATGGTCCTGGCCCTGGAAGGCTACTACGGCTTCCGTAAATTCGGAGGAGAATCGCTCCTGGGGGCCACGGTGGCCCTTTCCCTGGTACGGGAACTCGGCCCGGTGCTTACCGGTCTCATGGTCACGGCACGGGCAGGCTCTGCCATGGCTGCCGAGATTGGCACCATGCGCGTTACCGAACAAATAGACGCCCTTTCTGCCATGGCGGTAAACCCGGTCCATTATCTGGTGGTTCCCCGTTTTTGGGCCGCGGTCTTGATGGTGCCGTTGTTGACGGTTCTGGCGGACGTGGTGGGTATAGCCGGCGGGTATTTCGTGGGGGTCATCCTGCTACACATTGATGCCGGGATTTTCGTGGCCAAGATGCGGGAGCTGGTAGAACTGGTCGATATAACCAACGGACTTTACAAGGCCTTTGTCTTCGGGGCCATTTTGGCCATAGTGGGTTGTTTTAAAGGTTATAACGCCCGGGGTGGGGCAGAAGGGGTTGGTAAGGCCACCACCGAGGCGGTGGTTATCGCTTCTATCAGCATTTTGATCGGTGATTACATCCTTACCTCTCTTTTATTCGATTAGAGGCGGCGATGATAAAAATTGTCGATTTACATAAAGCCTTTGGGGCGCAAGAGGTTTTGCGCGGGGTCAACCTTGAAATTCCTAAAGGGAAAATCACCTTCATAATGGGAAGGAGCGGGACGGGGAAAAGTGTCCTTTTGAAGCACATAATTGGCTTGCTCACCCCGGACCGGGGGCACATCTTTGTGGACGGAGAAGATATCACCCGCCTTAGTGAGCGGGAACTTATGCGTTTGCGTAAAAGATTCGGCATGCTCTTCCAGGAAGGGGCCCTTTTTGATTCGTTAACGGTGGGAGAAAACGTGGCCTTTCCCTTGAGGGAACACACCAATCTTTCGGAGAAGGAGATCCAGGCGCGGGTCGAGGCCAAGCTGGCCCAGGTAGGCCTTCTTGAGGCCATCGATAAGATGCCGGCCGAACTCTCAGGGGGGATGAAAAAGAGGGCGGCCCTGGCCCGGGCCCTGGCCCTGGATCCGGAAATCGTCTTGTTTGACGAACCCACCACCGGGCTTGATCCTTTAATGCAGGAAAGTATCGCCAGATTGATAAAAGAAGCGCAGGAGGCCCATGACCTGACCTGCGTGGTGATAAGCCATGATGTCCCGGTTGCCTTTGCCATCGCGGATAAGATCGCCTTCTTACACGAAGGCGTGGTGATCGAAGAAGGCAGCCCGGAAGAGATCAAAAATTCGCAACACCCCTTTGTAAAAAGTTTTATCCGGGCCTTACCCACCGGGTTTAAGGAGGCATGAGATGAAAAGGAACGACAGAGGCCTTGAAATCAAAGTCGGGATCTTTGTTTTGATTGCCCTGGCCGCTTTGGGGTACTTAAGTCTGCAGTTAGGGGAAGAAAAGATTTCCACCAAGAAAGGTTACCCCGTCAAAGCGGTCTTTGATAACGTCTCCGGGCTGGTCGTAGGGGCCCGGGTAGAGATGGCAGGGGTTGAAATCGGCCGGGTGTCTAATATTGGTCTCACGGACGGCAAGGCCCTGGTGGAGATGCGCATTTACGAAGGGGTCAAAATTGCCAAAGACGCCGTGGCCATGGTGCGGACCAAAGGGGTCCTGGGGGACCGCTACGTGGAAATCAAACAGGGCAAAAGCCCCGAAACCTTGCCCCCTGGAGGGATGATCGCCCGCACCGTCTCCCCCGTTGACCTGGACCAGGTGCTGGCGGAGGTCGGCCCTGCGATAGAAGACATCAGGGATATCACCGCAGGTTTGAAAGAGCTTCTCGGTTCTGAAGAAGGGAAGAATAATTTTAAGCAGATGGTGGTCAATATCCGGGACGCCGCGGCGGCCTTTAAGGAAGTCGGAGAAAAGCTGGCCAGGGGTGAGGGGACCCTGGGCAAACTCCTCACTGACGAAAAACTCTACGTGAAGATAGAAAACCTGGCGGATAATCTGAATCAAGTAGCGGTAAAACTTAATAAAGGGCAAGGGACCCTTGGCAAGCTGATTAACGACGAGGCCCTCTATAACGATTTGCGGCAAACCATCGCCACCATTAACGAAGCCTCGGCCACGCTCAACGATATCGCGCAGAAGATTAAAAATGGGCAGGGTACGCTGGGCAAACTTATCACCGACGAAGAGCTTTACACCAAACTTAACGAGACCTTCGCTTCTCTGGATCGAATTGCCAAAAAGATCGAACGCGGAGAAGGCACCCTGGGCAAGCTGGTTAATGACGACAGCCTCTACCTGGAAGCCAAAAAGACCCTGCGTAACGTGAACCAGGCCGCCACCGGGCTTCAGGAGCAGGTCCCGGTCACCATCCTGGGAACCGTGGGCACCATGGTACTCCAGTAACGGAGGCGTAGGTGTTCCGTCTGGTCTTGGCCCTAGTGCTGGTTTTAGCCGGGCCCTCGCTGCTCCGGGCCCAGGCTGACCGGGTGCGTCATAACTGGTGGCCCTTTTTCTTTTT
>DROK01000221.1 GCA_011321895.1 Thermodesulfatator atlanticus | reverse complement strand
GGGCCCAGAGGTCAAGGCCTTTAAGAGGGCGCAGCCCGAGAAGGGCAAGGCCAAAGACCAGATACATCACCAGAGCCCTAAGCGCCGAAGGGGAAGGGCCAGTGATCAGGGCGTAACAAAAGAGCAGAGGGGTGGCGCAGAGAAAAAGCCATTGCCGGTCAGTCAGAATAAGGAGGGGCCTTGGCCAGAAGAAAAACAGGGCCTTGAGAATAAGGTAACATATCCCCAGCAGGAGGCCGAAATGAAGTCCTGAAACCGCCAGGAAATGGAAGAGTCCTAGATTTTCGAAGGAGTGTCGCAAAGGAGCGGGCAGATGACTTTTCTCCCCCAGGATGAGGGCCTCAAAAAGCCCCCGGGCAGCCGGAGAAAGACCCTCGGCAAAAGAAAAGAGCCTGGACCTGATTTTTTCTATCAGATAACCCCTTTCTTGTCTTATGACGCGGGGGGTGCTGGCCCTGCCCACCGCCTCGATTCCGTAAGCCGCCCTTTGCCTGGCAAAATCCGGCGCAAAGGGGTTCCAGAAACTGCGAGGATTTTTGAGCGTCATCCTGGTCTCAAAGACGTCTCCAGGGACAAGCCTGGTGTCTTCAGGGAAGTAGAAAAGGGCTCTTTTTTCGTGTCCCGCTGGCTCAAAGACCGTGGCGATCCCTTTTTGGAAAAATTCTTGCGCTACCAGGGCTTTTTCAACCCTTGCTAGCCCGGTTATCTGCTTGCGCCAGATATCAAGACTTGGGGGAGGGAAAGAAAGATAGCCGTAAAAGAAAGCGAGGATTGATAACAAGACCAGGCCGTATTTACGGCGAAAGAGAAGAAAGGCCAGCCACAACCCCCAGAGGAAAAAGCCCCTTTCCCAGGCGAGAAAGAGGCTTCCGGCCCAGACCAGGGCCGAAAGAAACAGGGGGCTTTTGTTTCTAAGCAGGCAGTCCCTTTGAGGTATCAATTTGCTGGCGCAACATGGCAAGCTCCTCTTCCAGGGAAGCGATGCGGTCAAGCAACTGGAGAATAATGTCGATACCCGCCAGATTGACGCCCAGGTCGTCCCGCAGTCTTCTTATTAGCAGGAGTCTTTTAAGGTCGTCTTCGTCAAAGAGATAGCGCCTTCCTTCCCGCCGAGGAGCAATAAGCCCTTCTTCGATCCATACGCGTAAAGTCTTGGGCGAGAGCCCGACCTTCTCGCAAATGACCTTCATTTCATAATATATCGCCATCTTTTTCCTCCAATTTGAATTCGCTTTTAAAAAGTTAATTTTGACGTGCCGAAACGCAAAGGTTTTATTGGGGTCTGGGGCCGAAGAGGGCGGTTCCCACCCGGACAATGGTTGCCCCTTCTTCCACGGCTATTTCAAAATCGTGGCTCATGCCCATGGATAATTCTTTGAGGGGGGCTTCAGGGAATTTCTGCTGCATCTTGGCCAGCAACTCCCTTAACTTGGCGAAATACGGTCTTACCTCTTCAGGCCTGGGACGGAAGGGAGGGATTGTCATGAGACCACGCAGCTCCAAGCTTTTAAGGGCCAGGATTTCCTCACAGAGGGCTTCCAATCCCTCAGGTTCAACCCCGGCCTTGGTCTCTTCTCCTCCCACGTTTACCTCTATCAAGACGGGCAGTCTGCGTCCTATCTTGGCGGCCCGCTTGGCCAGTTCCCGGGCGATCGCAGGGCGGTCTACCGTTTCGATGAGGTCAAAAATTTTTACCGCGTGGCGGGCCTTATTCGTCTGCAGGGCCCCGATCAAGTGCCACTCAAGGGGAAGGTCGGCCAGGAGTTCCTTTTTCTTCTGGGCTTCCTGGACGTAATTCTCTCCGATGAGGGTAAGTCCGGCGGCAAAGGCTTCCCTTATTTTCTCTGCAGATTGTTTTTTGGCGGCCCCGAGGATCCTTACTTCTTCAGGTTTACGGCCCGCCCGCAAACAGGCCTCAAAAACCCGTTCTTTTATTTTTTCAAGCCGTTCTTTTATACTCATTTGGCCAGCCTTAACCAGAGATCCCAGAAGATAGCTGCTAGAGAACACAAAAAGATTACCGTGTAGTTCCAGCGTTCTTTGGAGACCTTCAAACTGGCAACCAGGTAATGAAGGGCCGCCAGATCTTTGGGGCTTAGTGGTTCATGCTGGGCCAGTTTTTCCAAAAGGCGTAATTCCTCAATGGTGCGGCGCCGGCGCTGGCTAACGTAGAAACGAAACAGGAAAAAGAGCATGTTGCCACAAACCCCTATGTACCAGAAAAGGGTAATCAATTCTGGACGATAGGCCTTGGCAATGAGGATTAATCTCAAGGAGATGGCCCCGGTCAGGCCGACCGTAAAAGCAAGCCACGTAACCCAGGCAGGAAAACGATGCGGAACGTGAAATCCGTTTTTCATGGAGGGTTATTTTACCAGTGCTGAGGGCAAAATCCAAAAGCCAGCTTGCCACTCTCTTCTGCGAGAGGGCAGGCAGGATCAAGGGCGTCAAAAACCCCCGGGGGCCCAGCGACTGCGAAATATTATATAAAGGTATAGCTCAAAGGTATAGCTTGATTCGCCTTTGAATCAGCGAGGAACTCGGCACAAAAATGGGAACGGATCCTATTTTTAAGCCTTCCCGTCTTATTCCTTGGCTAAAAGAGGAGCTTTTGAGCCTTTTTATCACTCTAATAGGGACATCAAAAATTGGGAACGGATCCTAATTTTTATTTTCACAAAGTCTGAGGAAAACCCTTTATTTTTACAAAAAAGTGAGGTGCTTTTTAAAAAAGTGAGGTGCTTTTTAAAAAAGTGAGGTGCTTTTTAAAAAAGGTGTACCTAAAAAT
>DROK01000220.1 GCA_011321895.1 Thermodesulfatator atlanticus | reverse complement strand
GCTTTGGCCAGGATCAGACGGGCCTTGGTACGAGGCCGGTCTTCACTCAAAAAGCGGTGTTTGGTGTAGTAATCGTGTAAGGCGGTGGCCAGGTCCAGGAGATAGAAGGTGAGGAGATGGGGTTCCAGCTTGACGGCACAGGCCTCGATGGTGTCAGGAAAATAATCGAGCAGTTTTAAGAGATTGAAGTCTTCTTCGGTATCAAGGAGGGAAAGATCCACCTCTTCTACCCTGGGGGGGTCCAAACCTTCATCTGCCGCCTTGCGGAAGAGGCTGGCCAGACGGGCGTGGGCGTATTGGACGTAGTAGACAGGGTTTTCGCGGCTTTGTTTTTTGGCAAGTTCTACGTCGAAATCAAGGGGGCTGTCACACCGTCTGGTAAGGAAGATGAACCTGGTGGCATCCTTGCCCACTTCCTCGATCAATTCCCGCAGGGTGACGAATTCACCCGCCCGGGTGGACATGCTTTTAAGACGCCCTCCTTCCAGGAGGTTTACCATCTGGATGAGCATGACCTGGAGTTTTTCCTCCGGGAGGCCGAAGGCCTTAATCACCGCTTTGAGGCGCGGGATGTATCCGTGGTGGTCTGCCCCCCAGATATCGATAACCGTATGGTATTTGCGGGTAAAAAATTTGTTGAAATGGTAAGCGATGTCCGAAGCGAAATAGGTGGGCTCTCCGCTGGCGCGAATTACCACCCGGTCTTTTTCGTCTCCAAAGGCGGAGGCCTTGAACCACACGGCCCCGTCTTTTTCGTAAAGTAGCCCCTTTTCCTTCAGGAGAGAAAGGGCCTTTTCTACCTGGCTGGTCTCATAGAGACTCTTTTCCGAAAACCAGTTGTCGTAAGTAACCCCGAAATCTTCGAGATCCTTTTTGATCTCAGCAAGTATGGTGGTCAGGGCAAATTCCTTGGCCCTTTCGATCCCTTCTTCTTCCGGGAGGGTCAGGAGATCTGGCTCTTTTTCCAACAGGGCGCGGGCGATGGCGATGATGTATGCGCCACGGTAGTGGTCCTCAGGGAAATCGATTCTCTCTCCGGCCAGTTCTTTGGCCCGCAGATAAACAGACCGGCCGAGAATTTTCATCTGGCGGCCCACGTCGTTGATATAATATTCCTTTTCGACTTTGAAGTTGGCGAAAGAAAGGATCCGGGAAAGGGTGTCTCCCACCGCGGCTCCCCGGCCGTGACCGATGTGTAACGGGCCGGTGGGGTTAGCGGAAACGAATTCCACCTGGATGCGTCTTCCCTGGCCTACGTCAACCCGGCCGTAATTAGGGCCTTCTTTTTCTATGACGGCGGGCACCTGCTGCCAGTACCCGGGGGCGATGAAAAAGTTGATAAAACCCGGGCCAGCTACTTCCACCTTGGTGAAAAGATCCTGGCGTTTGCGCAGGTTTTCGGCAAACCAGGCCGCCAGTTCCCGGGGGTTTTTCCGGGCCTGCCCAGCCAGGCTCAGGGCGATATTGGTGGCGTAATCCCCGTGGTCTTTGTGTTTGGGAGGCTCTACCTGAAAACGTGGCCTTACCGCCGGCGGAAGGAGCCCTTCCGCTTGGGCCTTGGCTACCAGGGCCGCCAGTTCTTCCTGGATGATGCGGGCGATCATGTCTTCAAGGTGACGTCACGGGTAAAATCCGGGCAACGAAAAGGGCTGCCGGTATCACGGGTAAAACGTTTTTGGCAGGTCTCACGCCAGGCACAAACGGCACACAGGGCCAGCTCTTCAGCCAGGTCACCACCTTCTTGGAGATTTTTGGCCTCGGCCAGTTTCAAACGGGCCGAAGCCAGGAGAAGGGCCGCTTCTTTCAACTTTTGCGCCAGCTTGGGCTGAGCCTCTTCTTCCAATTTTTCCGCCCAGCGCTCAAGCTCTTCGGCGTGCTCTTTTAAGTGTTCTTCCCAGTGGGGAAGGATCTTGGCCAGCTTAGCCAGAATATCACTCATTTTTCCCCCTCTTCGGGCGAATAAGGACCCGGTGTTTTAAAAAATCTATTTCGTAAATCTCGCCCGCAACGGTTTTGGGTTCGTCAAAAAAGGATTTGAGGAGAATTCCTTCGGGACGGATTTCTATCCCTACTACGTCCCGCATGATCTCCTCTTCCCGGTCTCCTTCCACCAGAAAGACCCTGGCCTGGCACATGGCAGACACCTCCTGTGCCAGTAGGAAAACGCGGGAGAGGGCGCTTGTCAACGGCCTATTTGGAAGCGCTGCCAGCCGCCTGGTAAATGAGCTGTTCCTTTAAGATTTCGATAAAGTCTTCGTAAGGCCGTTTTACCTTCCAGCGCACGTGGAGTGCTCTCGTGGGGCACATGGAAACACAAGCCGGAATCCCAAGAGAGAGGGTGCGACAGAGATCGCACTTGGAGATCTTGTTGGTTTTCGGATTGAGCCAGGGAATACCCCAGGGACAAGCGGTGAGGCAGGCCTTACACCCGATACAGAGCCTTTCTTCTACGATTACCATCCCCCCGTCCCGGCGGATGGCCCCGGTGGGGCAGGCCTTCATGCAATAGGGCTCGAGACACTGGAAACAGGTCAGGTGGACCAGCCTTTCAATCTGCTCTTTGGGGATCTTCTTTTTGGGATGGGTCTTTACGATGGAGCCGTCTTTCAAGATGGCGTAGACCGCACAATTGGCCGAACCGGCAGGGAAATGGTGCACATCGCGACAGGCCCGCTCGCAAACCCCGCACGCTTTACATTTTTCAGGGTAAAATTCTATGATTACTTCGCTGTCAGGAGGCGTGGGAGGGTAGTGCATAGACCTCTCCTTCAATCTTTTTTAATTTTCTCTTCGGTTGTGTTTCACTTCTAGCTCAAATTGGCCCGGTATGCAAATATATTTGGGGAGTTTTTTCCCTCATCTGGGTGAAAATTTCCCGGCCAGTAAGGGGGAAGAGGGGCTTCAAAGACCAAAATTTCTTTTTTGGTGGGGTGGCTGAGTCTTATCCGCCAAGCGTGCAAAAGGATGGCACGCCCGGCGGCTATTTTGCGTGGGCTACCGTATTTCAGGTCCCCCACGATGGGAAAGCCATGGGCCGCTAACTGGGCCCTTATTTGGTGTTTACGCCCGGTGCCAGGTTCTACCAAAAGCAGGCTTTCTTTCCGGCCCTTTTTTAGTAAACGCCAGGAAAGGATGGCCTTTTTACCTTCCGGGCTCAGGTAGGCCTTTTTGCGTACAGGGTCCCAGGCCAGGTAATCTTCAAGGGTTTTTTCCGGGGGAGGGCCTCCTTCTACTACGGCCAGATAGTATTTTTGAACCTGCCCTTCCCGGAAGGCCTGGCTTAGACGACGGGCCGCCTTAGAAGTCTTGGCAAAAATGATGACCCCGGAGGTGACGCGGTCCAGCCGGTGAACCAGGCCCAAATAAACCCGCCCGGGTTTATGGTATTTCTCTTTGAGATAGGCCTTGGCTGCTTCCAGCAGCGTAGGGTCACCGGTGCGATCCGCTTGAACCAGGAGGCCTCCGGGTTTATTAAGCACTAGAAGGTGGTTGTCTTCGTAAAGGAGGAGTTTTTCAACGTTCAAGGCCGATGGTCTTTTCAAACCAGGCTCCCCGGAAACGTACCCCTTCCACCTTGGCCCCGGTGAAATCCGTGCCCCGGAGATAGGCCTCGATGAGATCCGCCTCGGTAAGATCTGCCCCTGCCAGGGTGGCGCCGGTAAGGTCAACCTGGATCATGTTGGTCTTTTTCAAATTGGCCCCGGCAAAATTGGCAAGCTGGAAACTGCTCCCTCTCAAGATGGCTTCTTCTAGGTTCGCCCTTGCAAAATTGACCAGCTGCCCGTCTACGGCCTCGATGCGGGCCTTTTTGAGGTTGGCCCCGGCAAAATTGGCAAGACTGAGGTCCCCGGCCGCAAGATTGGCTTCCTCCAGGTTGGCTTCGGTGAGATCTGCCCCTTTAAAAGAAGTGTTGCCCAGATCGGCCTGGTAGAAATTGGCCCGACAAAGCCTGGCTCCCAAAAAATTTACCACCGCCACGTTGGCCCCGGCAAAATTGGCTCCTGAAAGATCCGCCCCCAGGAAATTTACTCCGTAAAGGTTGGCGCCGGCCAGGTTGGAACCCCTGAGGTTGAGGAGACTTAAGTTTTGGTTTTTCAGGTCGTAGCCGGAAAGATCGACCTCCGCCAGGTCTTCCATGTTTCTGATGCGCTTTAAAACTTCTTCATAGGCGAGGCGTTTCATATTAGAATCTCCCTAAATTTTTGGTTTAAAAATAAGGCTAGCGGAAGGAGCAGACAATGGAACTGTATCTTATTCTGGCCGCTATTTTGGGGATCTTCGTGGCTATTTTTGCCATCCAGAACGCCGCTCCGGTGACGGTAAAGTTCCTCTTGTGGGAATTCGAGAGTTCGCTGGCGGTGCTCATCATCATCGCTATGCTGGCGGGTATGCTCCTGGTCTTTCTCCTCTCCATTCCCGGTCGGATCAAGAGGCGCAAAGAAATCTATGATAGGCAGAAAAAGATAAAGGAGCTTGAGAAGAAGCTGGCCGAGTGTGAAGAGAAGCAAAAACAGACCACAGGAGAAGAAGCATGATAGGGATAATGCCCGTCAAGCTGGATTACGCCCTGGCGGAAAAAAAGGCCCTGGTAAAGGCCCTTTATCAGGTTTTGGAGGAAGAGGCTCAGAAATTTCCCTTTGTCTGCAAACCGGGTTGTGCGGTTTGCTGTACGGTGAACATCGTGGCTACCGGAGCGGAAGCCCGTTATTTTTTGGACACCCTCGCTCCGGCCCAAAAAGAAAGCCTTTATCAGAAACTAAAGCCCCTTGAAGGGGCCAGACGCATCCGGCCCAAAGTAACCCCCAATGAAATGGCTGCCCTTTATATGGCGGGGAAAGAACCCCCTCCCGACGAGGGCTTTGTTTACGAACCCTGCATTTTTCTGGACGAAAACAAAAACTGTCTCATATACCAATATCGACCGTTTATTTGCCGCACGGTTTATTCCCTAAAGACCTGTACCGTGGATAGTGAGGCCCTTATGCCGCCTGAATTTTTGAGCCTTTCCACGGTCTTTATCCAGCTCCTTGAGGAAATTGATTTTGCTGGCCTTTACGGCAGCTTTTACGACCTGCTTTTATTCTTCCTGGAAAGGGAACGGGCGGGGGAGACGGAAGATCTTTCGATTCCCGAAGAACTCCTGGCCAACCGGGAAGTGCCTGATTTTGCCATTCCTCCGGAACACGAAAAATACGTACGTTCGGTCTTGAGTCGTCTTTATCGCCAGAAGATCGACCATAAGACTTTCAAAGATCTCCTTGACGAAATCAAAGAAGGGGCCCAGGTCAAAGAAGCGCTAAGCTTTTTAGGAGACGCCCTTGGCTGATCCGCTAAGGCTCTTTCTCATCCGTCATGGGGAAACGGCCGGTCCCAAAGGGGTACTCTACAGCCAGCAGGATGTTCCCCTTTCTCCGAGGGGACTTTGGCAGAGCAAAAAATTGGTTTCCGCCCTGGAAGAGGTCCCTTTAGCGGCGGTTTTTGCCAGTGATCTTACCCGGGCGGCTACGCCAGCGCGCTGGTTGGCGGAACGTAAGGGAATTCCCCTTTTTTTACGCCCTGAGTTACGCGAGATAAATTTTGGGGCCTGGACAGGGAAGACTTTCGCCGAACTGCTTAAATTACCGGACTTCAGGCAGCGTCTGGCAGAGCCGGCCGCCATAGCCCCTCCGGGAGGGGAGACCCTTTTTGAACTTCAGCAAAGGGCCCTTAAGGCGATCGAAGAGATTAGGGCCCGCTTTCCGGAAAAGATCGTGGCGGTTTTTACCCACGGAGGGCTCATCCGGGCCCTTCTCCTTCACGTTCTGGGGGCCAGCCTTAATAATTTTTTCAAGCTCCAGCAGGACCACGCTGCGGTAAACCTGATCGATTTTTATCCCGAAGGGCCGGTGGTACGGTTGGTAAACGGCCCTTTTGAACTTAATTTTAATATGCTGCTAGCAAGGGATGCCTTTCCTTAGCCATGGCGACCAAGACCTCTGAAACCAAAAAGAAGGGTAAATTGATAAAATTTTACGACCAGCTGGAAAGGGGGCTTTACGGGCTCCTTATCCTTTCCCTGGTCTGGGCCACCCTTTTTATCTTTTACGAAATTTTTACTTCCTGGCCTTACTACCTCAAAACAGAAGGCGGATTGATTGATTTCGTCTTTTTTGTGCTTGACCGTTCCCTTTTGGCCCTGATGCTCCTTGAGATCCTCCATACCATCAAGATTTCTCTGGAGGGCCCCATCAGAATAGCCATAGAACCCTTCTTGATGATCGGCATTATCGCTTCGGTCAGACGCATCCTGGTCATCTCGGTGGAGATTGCCCATCCTCCCGAGGGCTGTGAGGTCTCAGAACAGCTTTTCAGACAATATATGTACGAAACCGCCCTTCTGATCGTCCTTATTCTTTCCTTTGTGGCCGGGATCATCATCCTGCGCCGCTGCCTT
>DROK01000219.1 GCA_011321895.1 Thermodesulfatator atlanticus | reverse complement strand
ACTTCGGCGGGAATAAGTCTTTCCCTTAAGATCTCCATAAGGCTCTATAATAAAGTAAAATTTGAGGGTCAAGTTTGTTTGCGAAAGACAACGGTTTAAATTTGACTTTTCAGAGGGTCTTAATTATTTTCGTGCGCGAATAGGCAAAAGGGGGATTTTATGGCCTCGGTAGTCATCGTAGGGACTCAGTGGGGGGACGAAGGAAAGGGCAAGATTGTGGACCTCCTTACGGCAGATGCGGACGTCATCGTGCGTTTTCAAGGGGGAAACAACGCCGGCCATACCATTGTTTTCGACCAAAAAAAATTCATCCTGCACCTGATACCCTCTGGCATCTTTCACCCTGAAAAGAAGTGTCTCATCGGTAACGGGGTGGTGGTGGATCCTGAGGTCTTGCTGGGAGAGATTGACAATTTAGAAAGGCAGGGCATTTCGGTCAGACCGGGCCATCTGTATATCAGCGAGCGGGCCCACCTTATCATGCCCTATCATAAGGCCATTGACCACGGCCGGGAGGCCAAAAAGGGCAAGACCAAGATCGGTACCACCGGCCGGGGGATCGGGCCGTGTTACGAAGACAAGATTGCCCGGCGGGGCATAAAGGTGGGGGACCTTCTGGACGATAAGCTCTTCCGGGATAAATTGGCCGAGATCCTGGAGGAGAAAAACTTTTATATCACCCAATATCTGGGCGGGGAGGCCCTCTCCTTTGACGAAATTTACGACGCTTACCGCCGGATGGGGGAGCGCCTGGCCCCTTACGTGACCAACGTTTCCCTTGAGCTGGAAAAGGCTCGCCAGGCCAGGGCCAAGATCCTTTTCGAGGGGGCCCAGGGCACTCAGCTTGACATCGATCACGGGACTTACCCCTTCGTGACCTCTTCCAACACGGTGGCCGGAGGGGCCTGCCACGGGGCCGGGGTCGGGCCAACCACCATAGACTTCGTGCTGGGGATCTGTAAGGCCTATACCACGCGGGTGGGCGGGGGGCCGTTTCCCACAGAACTTTTTGACGAGATCGGGCAGTATATGCGGGAGAAGGGCGGGGAATATGGTTCCACCACGGGGCGGCCACGACGCTGTGGCTGGCTGGACGGGGTGGTCCTGAAAGAAGCGGTAAGGCTAAACGGTCTTTCCGCCCTGGCCATCACCAAGCTTGATGTCTTAACGGGCCTTGATCCCTTAAAAGTCTGTGTGGCCTATGAGCTTGACGGCACCAGGGTGGAGACCATCCCTGGCAGTATCCGGGCGGTAGAAAGACTAAAACCCATCTACGAAGAACTTCCCGGCTGGCAGGAGGATATCTCCGGGGTCACCCGTTTTGAAGACCTACCGGAAAATTGTCGCGCCTACCTGGCGTATATCGAAAAACTGGCCGGGGTGCCCGTGGAGATCGTCTCCGTGGGGCCGGCCCGGCACCAGACCATCGTGCTCAAGAACCCCTTTGCCTCGTTATGAAAGAAAGGGTCCTGGTCGCCAATCGGGGCGAAATCGCCCTCCGCATTATGGAGGCCTGTGAAAGGCTGGGGCTGGACTACGTGGCGGTCTACACCCCGGGGGACGAACAGAGTCTCCACGTACGTCTGCCCCGGGCCAAGGGCAAACCCTGCTACCGCATTTCAAGCTACCGGGACGCCAATGATATTTTAGCGGTGGCAGACGAGGCCAAGTGTACCGCTATCCACCCGGGCTATGGCTTCTTCTCCGAAGACTTCCGCTTTGCCCGGCGGGTGGTCAAACGCAACAACCCCCTTATCTTTATCGGCCCCCGCTGGGAGGTGATCCGGGATCTGGGGCACAAACTAAACGTCAAAAAACTGGCTCATGACCTGAATATCCCGGTGATCCCCGGGACGATAAACCCCGTCTACAACGAACTGGAAGCCGAGGCCAAAGCCGAAGAACTCTTCCTCTGGCAGGAAGAAAGGGGGCTTGAACCGCCCAGGATCCTGATAAAGGCCGCCGCCGGTGGCGGAGGGATGGGCATCGAAGAGGTGGACGAACTGGACATGGTGCGCCCGGTCTTCCGCCGGATTCGGGCCTACGCCAAGCGCCTTTTCGGGGACGACGGGGTAGTGATCGAAGTGTGTATCCGGGATTACCACCACCTGGAAGTCCAGCTTTTGGGGAATCAGTTTGGAGAGCTGGTCCACTTCGGCACGCGGAATTGCACCATCCAGAGTATTGGACGCCAGAAGAGGATAGAAATCGCCCCCGGCTTTGACCCCACCTATACCTCCTATCCCTTTGACGCGGAAAAGGTCTTAAAGGATATCATCTCCCATTCCTTGAAACTGGCGGCCCACGTAGGTTACGACAGCGTGGGTACCTGGGAGTGGCTGGTGACCAGAGACGGTAAGGCCTACCTTATGGAGGTCAATACCCGGATCCAGGTAGAAAACGAAATTTCGGCCCGGATAAGCCGTATCAAAGGGCGGGAGCCCAACCTGATCGAGGAACAGATCAGGGTGGCCTTTGGGGAGCGGTTGGGTTATCGTCAGGAAGACATCACCTTTGAGGGGACCAGTATAGAATTTCGTCTCATCGCCGAAGATACCAAAAAGGGTTTTAAACCCCTTTCCGGGGTCATCAAACGTTTCCATTTTCCGGATTACGAATGGTTGAGGGTGCGCACCCACGTTCCCCAGGATGAGCCCTACCGGATCCCCACCGAATTTGACCCTAACCTTGCCCTGGGAATCGTTTGGGGAAGAGACACCTTCGAGGCGGAGAGGCGGGGCTTTAAGTTCCTGGAAGAGACCGTTATCGAAGGGCAGACCGCCAAAGGTGAACCCTTGCGCACCAACATTGATTATCTGAAGGAAAAATTGCCCGAGATTTTGAAATTTTTATGAGAGAACTCCAGCGTTACCTACACGACCTGATAGACCGGGTAATTTACCTCCAGGACATCAAGGGGGAAAACTGGCAGGGTTGCGCCCTCCTGCTTGATGAGCTCCAGAAGTTGAAAGAAGATTTTTACCAGATCTCTGAGGCCAAGTGTCAGGAAAGGCTTGAGAGCTTAGAAAACCGCTTAAAAATCCTTGAAGACCGGGCCGCAGCCGCCCTCACCCCTTATGAGATCGTAAAAATTACGCGCCATCCCCAGCGGTTCACCCTGCTCGATATTCTGGAAAACGTCTACGACTCTTACACCGAGCTCGGGGGAGAAGGGGATATCAACGTCGACCCGGCCGTGATCTGCGCCCGGGCCGTGATCTCGCGGCGGGTAGGGGATAAGGTCTTTCTCCACCAGGT
>DROK01000218.1 GCA_011321895.1 Thermodesulfatator atlanticus | reverse complement strand
CCCCTACATCGAGGGCCGCCCCTATCTTTTAAAACCTCCAGGCTACAACTGGGTCCTCATCGGCTTTTTTAAGCTCTTCGGGAGTCATTCCGAGTTTGTGGCCCGGCTCTCCTCCGTAACCGCGGCCACCCTCTGCGCCCTCTTCCTGGCCCTGCTTTTTCGGGCCGTAGCGCGACCACCGGGTCTTTTCTGGGTTCTTCCAGGGCTGGTCTTTTTATCCATTCCCGAAGTGCTGGATAAGGCATGCCGGGCCGAAATCGACATGACCTATACCCTTCTGGTTACCGTTTCGGTCTTTTCCTGGTTTTATTTTCATGAGATCCAAAAAAGGCCTTATTGGGCCTGGGCCGTGGCCCTGGGCTTTGCCGCTTTGGGTACCCTCACTAAGACTTTTCAAGCTCTGGTCTTTTTTTATACGGCCACCGGGTCCTATCTGTTCTTCCAAAAGCGTTTCCGGGAGTTCTTCTCTCCTGCCCATTTGCTGGGGTTTTCCGTCTATGCGGGAATTTTTTCTTTATGGTTTATCCCCGCAGCCCAAAAGGTGGGTGCCGAAAGGATTTTTTCGGCCTGGTTTGGAGAGTATTTTTCCAAAAAGAATGCCCTCGACTCCTCGGGTTTCTGGGGCCACTTTTTGGGGTTCCCCCTGGAATACCTTGAGGGATATCTTCCCTGGATAGTTTTTCTCCTCCTGTGGTGGAGATTTTGGAAGAAGGACTTTTACCGCAATCTTCCAGAAAAACTCAAAGATCTGGCCTTCTTTTCCCTTCTTTTGGTGGGATTATCCTTTCCCCTGTATTGGCTTCCTCCCGGAAGCAGGCTACGCTATCTCCTTCCCACCGCCGGGGGATTGGCCTTACTGGTTTCCATTCCGTTAACATATGCTCTTTATAAAAACCAAGAATTGATCTGGGTTAGACGGAGCTTTAAATTTTTAGCAATTCTTCTCCTTTTGGCCATTCCAGTCTTTGCCTTTGTGAGTTATTCCCGTCTATACCTTTATGAAAATATTTGGGTCTGGCCAGCCCTGGCCTTGAGTATTATTTTGGCTTTGAGTCTCTTTATTGTGCATTCCTTAAGAGGAAGCTTTGTGGTTTTCTTTCTTCTCCTTGCAGCGCTTCGCCTGACTTACGGAGCTTCATACTTTCCCTATCAGGAAAGATACCGTAATCATTATCTTAAAGCTGCTCAGAAAATCGCCAAGTTTATTCCCCAGGGGAGCACTCTTTGCACCTATCCAAACGATTCACCACATCTTGTTTACCACCTCAAGTATCGTCTTAAAAAAGTAAAAGATATGAAACGTATTTCTGATCTCAAAAAAGCCTCTACCATCTGTTCTTATCTCCTTTCTGGCCAAAAACTAAATTCATCAGAATGGACTTTACTTTTATCTCTAAAGGCCCGACGTACTCCCTGGTGGCTTTATCAACGAAGGAAGAATGTTTCTCAATAATAACCGAAGAAACTTTAAATTTTTGTTTGGTTTCAGTAAAAACCTCGAAGAAAACTTTCTTTTTGCTCGCCAAGAAGAGCTGCTAAATGTTCTAGAAAACATATTGACTTACAACGGTTCCATGGTTTCTCTCAAATCGGGAGCTTCTACTAAAGCTGATAAAGTAACCGTTGAGGGACAGGAGTGGTTCTTGAAATCTTATCGTATTTCTTCTTTTTGGAAGAAATTGCTCTTTCCTTTCCGGCGTCCTTTTCCTTTGAAGGCGGCTTTTAACGCGTATCGGATTTCACAAGCCGGTTTTGACGTGATTCTTCCTGTGGCAGGGTGGCTTACCTCTGCACACTTTCCTTCCGGGATTTATGGAGGGTTGCTCTTTCCCTATGTTAAAGACTTCGAAAAACTCCCCGGTATCTGGAAGAGGGCGTTAGGTGACCGAAGACTAATGGAATCCCTTATAAATTCAATATTTATCCTTTTTGGTCGGCTTCACGAAGCCGGAATTTATATCCGGGATACGAAAGCCAACAATTTTCTTGTGCTTCCGGGAAAAGAACCTGTACTTTTTG
>DROK01000217.1 GCA_011321895.1 Thermodesulfatator atlanticus | reverse complement strand
TCAGCGGGCGTTACCTGGCCGGGCCCGCCAAAAAAGACCTGCTGACGCTCAAAATCAAAAAGATCGAAGGGGGATGGCTCCTTGAAATCCCGGGTTAGCCCTTGGGCCTCTTGGGGGCTATGCGCCTCCTTCCTGCTGGCCGTTATTACCGGCATAATTATCAATTACCCTTACCGGGCCGAAATCCCCCTCATTTCCACGGTGGGGATCGAAGGAACCGTGCCCTTCGGAGCGCTCTTCCGCTACCTGCACTACTACAGCGGCCAGCTGGCCTTCCTGCTCCTTATCTGGCATACCACCGAGGCCTTATTGGGCCAAAGTTACCGTTACCGCCGCCCCTTTTTCTGGACCACCCTGATAAGCACCTACCCCCTTACCTTACTGGTCCTCTTTACCGGTTATATCATTCGGGGAGACGAAACCGGCCTTTTGGCCGGAAGAATCGCCGAAAACCTGGCCCTCAAGCTGCCCTTGATAGGGGAGCTGATCAACCGTCTCCTCTTCGCGGTGATGGAAGAAGGGGCGCACCGCGCTTACCTGGCCCATGTTTTCCTCTCCTGGGGCCTGCTGGTGGGCCTCATAAGCTGGCATTTCCGGTTGCGCCGGCTCGAACTGCAAGATCTTGCCCTCTGGGCCAGCGTGGCCCTTTTGCTGGCCCTCCTCTTTCCCCCTTCTTTAGAGTTTGCTCCCCTGGCCACCCACGCCAAGGGGCCCTGGTTCTTTTTGGGGATCCAGGAAGCCCTCCGCTACTTTTCCCCGTATTTAGCAGGGTTGCTATTCCCTGCTCTCCCTCTCCTTCTGTTGTGGCTTTGTAAATGGTGGCCCAAAAGGGCGGCTTTGGGGCTCCTTTTGTGGCACGTGGTCTATCTTTCTTTCACCCTAGTAGGGGCCTTGCGATGAAAAACTGGGTGATTTTGGGCGGAGTTTTGCTCCTCTTCGTGGTCCTGGTGAAGGAATGGCGGCGCCAAAGGGCCCCCCAGGTATTTACCACCACTTCCGGCCAGGTGGAAATGTGTCTTTTCTGCCACCAGGAAAAACCAGAAAAAGTACACGCCCGGGAGGTGGTTGGTTGTTCCCCGTGTCACCTGGGTGATCCTTTACGCACGGACAAGGCCCTGGCCCACCGGGGGATAGTCAAAAACCCGGGAGATCTGCGGGTTGCGGACCGGACCTGCGGCAACCCGGCCTGTCACCCCGAAATGCCCTCCCAGGTAAAAAAGTCTCTGATGGCCACGAACCGGGGGATCATAAACACCCTTAGACGTTACTGGGGCGAGATTCCTGACCAGCCCAGCGTGCGTCCCGAAGACGACGTGGCTTATCTCCTGAAACACCCGGAGCTCAAGAGCACAGCCCTTGATTACTACCGCAAACTCTGTGGTTCCTGCCATCTCTGGTTTGAAAAGGGAAAATTCCCGGATTTTTTAAAAGAAAAAGGGGGAGGGTGCGTGGCCTGCCACCTGATCCCGGGCCCCAAAGAAGCCAAACACCCCCGCCTCACCCGTAAGATCCCTACCGAAAATTGCGTGCGCTGTCACAACCGTAGCGGACGCATAGGCCTTACTTACCAGGGCCTTTATGAGGACGAAGGCTACGGCACCCCTTATCTAGACGGAGATTTTGGGGAGGAAATGCTGCCTGACGGGCGCTTTGTCCGCCCAATCCCCCCGGACGTCCATTTCAAGGCCGGGCTGGTGTGCGTAGATTGCCACTTAAAAGAAGAGACCATGGGAGAGGGGAAAACTTACGTCCATTTTGAAGAGAGCGTGGAAATAACCTGTGTGGCCTGCCACGGAGGGGATGGGAAAACGGCCAAAGGGCGTATGGTTCCCGGTATCAAGAAAGAAAAAGGTAATTTAGTCTTTAAGGACAAGGAGGGGCGCATCCACCCCTTAAAGGCGCCTGATCCTGTCAAGTGCCGCCATCCAGTCCACCGCAGGCTAAGCTGCCAGGCCTGTCACGCGAAAAGGGTGCCCCAGTGTTTCGGCTGTCACGTAAGGATGGACCCTCAACAAAGACAGACCGACAAATTGACCGGTAAAGAAACCCCTGGGGCCTGGGAAGAGTTTAAGAGCTACCAGCGCCTGACTACCCCTACGCTGGGGGTAAAAGGGAAAGAGATCGTAATCCTGGTTCCCGGGTGACAGGACTTCGTCACCCTGCTTTCCCGGGAGGGAAAGGTCAAAAAATATTTTAGCCGGATAACCTGGTCCTTTATGGACCCTCACGCCACCGGGAAGGCCCGTTCTTGCCTCAGTTGTCACGCCTCCCCCAAAACCTTGGGATTGGGCTACGGTACCCTCAGCTACCTCGGTAAAGGTCGCTGGGCCTTTCAAAGCAGCGAACGGTCCCAAAGCGACCTCCTGGGGCTAGACTTTCCCCTCTCTGCCCTGACCAACCTGAAAGGAGAGATATTCGTAAACCTTTCCCGTGAGGATTTACGTCCTTTCAACCCGGAAGAAATGAAGCGTATCCTGAGGGTGGGGCTCTGCCTCAAGTGCCATCAAGATTTTTCCGACCCGGTGATGATGAACTGGAGACCGGAAATGCGCTGCCCGGTCTTTAAGGAATGACAAAACTCACCGCCGCCCAACCCTGATAAACCAACTCTTTGGCAGGGATGAGGCCGGCGTATGCCCTTTTTACCGCTGGCAGACTGCTGGCCAGAAAGCCCGAAAGGACGAGCCTTCCCCCGCTTGCAAGCAAAGACCGGATGTGAACGGCACCGGGAATGAGAAGACGCAGATAAAGGTTGGCCACCACCAGCGCAAAAGGCCCCTTCAAAGCGGTGAGGTCTCCCAGGAGCGGGAACACCCGCCCGCCCAGACTGTTTTGTTCGATATTATGCTTCAAAACCGCCACCGCTTTGGGGTCGACGTCCACCGCCAAGACCCTGGCCCAGCCTTTGTGCGCCAGCAAAAGGGCAAGAATCCCCGTGCCGGTTCCGAGATCCAGGGCCACCCCGGGAGCGGGCGGAAGGGCATCCAAAATTTCGAGACACAACCGCGTGGTAGGGTGAAAACCACTTCCAAAAGCCCCTCCGGTCTTGATAACCAGCCGGTCTGGGGCCGGGGGCCCCAAGGGGGAAATAGCCAGGCCGGAGCCAAGTTTCAAGAGATCGGGCTCGGTTTTAGAAACCTCGATTATTTCGCCCAGCAGGCGCAGCCGCGCTTCTGGCGGAAAAGTTTCGAAGAGGAGGAGCTTTCTGCCTGCTTCCAGTTTTTCCTGATAAATAAGGCCGGGGAGGCAGAAATCGTCTCTGTCTGTTTCAAGAATAACTTTG
>DROK01000216.1 GCA_011321895.1 Thermodesulfatator atlanticus | reverse complement strand
CGTCTCCCGCAACTGGACCCTGGAGAAGAGGGAAATTGAGCTCGTGCTCAACCTGGAAAAGCTTGCCCGTTACAAGGTCTCTCCCCTTGAACTTGCCAGCACCATCCGGGCGGCCTTCAGCGGCGCGGCGGCCTCGGTGCTAAGGGTGCCGGGGGAAGACGGCTACGTGATAAGGGTGCGCTTTCCAGAAGGAGAAAGGCGGACGCTCTCTGATCTTAAGACCTTAAAGATCCCCACCCCTGAGGGCCCTGTTCCTTTAAATGAACTTGCCACCTTCCAGGAGGTAAGGACCCTTACCGTCTATAAGCGCCAGGGGCTCTCCCCGGTGGTGGATATCCTGGGTTACCGCTACACCACGGCCATCACCCACCTCCAGGGGCAGGTGAACCAGCTCCTGGCCGACCTCCCCCTCCCTCCGGGCTACCGCATCAGCCAGGAGGGGGAAAGCAAACACATGGGAGAGTCTTTTGGCCGCCTCAAAAAGGCCCTGATCTTTGCCCTGGTACTCCTTTATTTCTCCCTGGTGCCCACTTTTAAATCTTTTCTCGATCCCCTGACCATCATGGTCGCCATACCGCTTTCCCTTATCGGGGCGGTCTGGGGACTTTTGATCGTGGGGCGGCACTTCTGTATGCCGGCGGCCATGGGGATGATTCTTCTGGCAGGGATCGTGGTCAACAACTCCATCCTGCTTATCGACTTTATCAAAAAGGCCCGGGCTGAGGGCAAGGGCCGGCGAGAGGCCATCGAGGGGGCCATCAGGATCAGGACCCGCCCCATTATCATGACTGCTACGGGGACCATTACCGGCATGCTCCCCATCGCCGCCGAAAGGGCCCTGGGGCTTGAAAGGCTCTCGCCGCTTGCGGTAGTGGCCATCGGCGGGCTCTTTGTCTCCACCCTCCTCACTTTGCTTTACGTACCGCTCTTTTACACGCTTTTTGAGGATTTGAAAAAGAAAATAAGGAGAATAAGGGGGAATCAGTGAGGAAAAGATGGTTTTTATGAAAGATTTGCCTTTTAAATAGCTCTTAGGAGGGTTTTTATGAAGCTTAGATTATCTTTATTTTTGTTCCTTTTGTTTTTTTCTCCCTCCCTTGTTTTGGCCTTTCAATTTACCCCTCAAGTGGAAAAGCGATCTCTTCGCGAACAAAGAGTAAGAAAGTTCTTTTCCGTCTGCCCTCCCTTTTATTTGAGGGACGAAAAAGGGCAGATAATCGATCCGGTCCATAACAAGAACGCTGATGAGCCCTACAGCCCCAAAAAGACCTGCGGGCAATGTCACGACTACCAGCGTATTACGAGCGCCTATCATTTTGAGCAGGGACGGCAAGAAAAAGCCCCCTCCTGGATGAAGGAGCGCTATCCCTGGGTCAAAAGTCCTGGCCAATATGGAGGCCGCTGGTGAAGTCCGGCTCCCCTTTTCCCGCAGTTGGCGGAAAAAAAGAATTCTTCAGCCAAAGAAATTGATCTTACCTCTTTTAAATTCGTGTTGGCTTGCGGAAAATGCCATCCTGGGGGTGGCCCTCTGGAGACGGACAGAGAAGGCCATCGATACGACAAATATATGCAGGAAAAGGGCTTGGTCTCCGGAGGGGTCAACGGCTTTGACGGGGATTATTACAAGGCCCACTGGGATAAGACGGGGGTTATAGAAGCCGATTGTCTTATCTGCCACTTACCGGGATACCACTATGAAGAAAGAAATAAACAGATCAAGCTTTTAAATTTCCGTTGGGCGGCTACCGCAGGTGCGGGTTTAGGTCAAATTGTTGGTGCAGTAAAGGAAGGGACTTCTCCTCGCGTGGTTTATAATCTTCGCTTCTTTGACGCCAAAGGTCGGGTCAAACTGCATTTTGTAAAGGAAGTCCCCCGAGAAAATTGTCTCTTCTGCCACAAAGAAAGCGATTACAAGAAAAGAGGGGCCAGTTATAAGGCAAGGGACGACGTCCACACGCGGGCCGGGCTTAGATGTGTGGATTGTCACTGGGCCGGGAGCCGGGCCCGAGACCAAAGGATTGCCGGTCTAGAACTTCATGAAATAGGCAAAGGAGATGATCCGGGAGGCCACGTAAGGGATGACCTAGACAATACGGTGAGGCCGTGCCTTGATTGCCACGGAAAGGGCCTTCACGGAGCCCCCAAAGCCCTGCACCGTGGTCTTCCTCCGCGGCATTTGGAAAAATTGGCCTGTCAAACCTGCCACGTACCCTACCGGGCGGTCAAAGCGGCGCTCGTGCAGGACTCTACTCATTTTAATCCGGCTCCGGGCATTTCCCCTCCTCCTAAAAGGATTTGGACCTTTTATGGGCCCGACGCCAAACCTTGGAATTATTACGGAGAACTCCACCAGGAGGGGACCAAATTCCAGAGGCCGTTTTTATATATCCCGGAAAAGGTCTGGTACAAAGGAAAAATTTGGCCCATGAACCGGGTGCACAGTGCCTGGGTTGGGTTCATCAAGCCGGGCCTTCCGGGCGTTGATATGGTCTTTATGGTGGATTATTTCCGGATGTGGAAAGAACACCTTGCTGATCCCCAGAAGAATTTCCCCGCCTTAAACGAAATAAGAGACGATAATCTAGACGGTGTGCCCGAAGTAAATAGGCCTGAAGAAATAAAGGCCCTCCTAAAAGAGGTCAAACGTTATCTTGAGCTTAAGGGAAAGTTCCCGAAAGAAGCCAGGCTCGTATTCGTCAAAGACGCCGCGTATACCGAATACGGGAAAAACTGGACCCATCTCAAACACTTCCCCTGGGAGGCCGCCCCTTGCGCTTCGGTCTTTAAGTACTCCCATGATATTTATCCGGCTAAAGCGGCCCTCGGGAGCAAAGGGTGTGCAGACTGTCACAGTGGCCGTTCCCCTTTCTTTTATCGTCCGGTCCTCACTTCTCTGTGGGACGGACAGGGGAAGCTTTCTTTTAGACCAAATTACGAAATCCTTGGTTACTCCGCCTGGGCGGTAAAAGCCCTCACCTGGCGGCAAGAGGTACTTGAGCCGGTGATGTACTATGGGCTCCTTCTATTTTTCTTCGTGTTCGGCTTAAGCCTCGTCTTTTACAGACCACACCTAAAAATAAACGATACCTCTCTTTCCCTGCGCCTAGCCTTTCTGATCTTGACCGTGGCGCTTCTTGGCCCGGCCTTAAGCGTTATCCTGGGCAGGTTTTTCGCCGCCTCTACTTTGGGCCACCTGGCTTCTCTTCACAAAGTGGTGGGGATTTTAGGCGGACTGGCGGCCCTTTATCTCTTCTTTTCTCCAGGCCGAAAGGGCCTTCTTTTTGCCCTGGGAGCCTTGCTCATCCTTTACCAAATCTTGACCGGAGCAGGGCTTTTCTTTTTACAGGGTGGTAATCTTCGCCAAATTATTTTTACCCTGCACGACCTCGGCGCCCTGCTCATGCTGGCCTGGGCCGGGGTGGTGCTCTTAGTTAATTCCTTTTCGAGGAGGGCCAAATGACCAAGGCTCTCACCATCATGACGGCTGGACTTTTCGGGCTGGCCTTTATCTCCGGGATGCTGGGGTTGGGGGTGGCCTTTGCCGCGGTACCTTTTCTTTCCTTCTTTCTTCCGGACCTGGTCAACCAGGTCCAGCCCCTGACCCTCCTTCTAAACGGGCTTACGGCCCTTTTTGCCACCTTCGGGTTTGCGAGAAGCGGCTACCCCCTCATTCTTTTGGGGTTTGAGCCCAAGAAAGCCGCGGGAATCAACGCCTTTGCCGTAACCCCACCTTCTTTTTCGGCCCTGATCCCCCACCTCAGCACCGCTAAGTGGGACCCGGTCTTAACAGCCTCTTTGATTGGTGCAGG
>DROK01000215.1 GCA_011321895.1 Thermodesulfatator atlanticus | reverse complement strand
GGCCGTGGTAAAAGAAGTGGGGGCGCTCAAACGACAGCTAGGGGTCGAGGTTCTGGACCTGGGGCGGGAACGCGCCGTTATTGAGAGGATCTTGGCGGAAAACGCGGGGGTCTTCCCGGAAGAGGCCTTGAAGGCCATTTTTCTGGAAATAGTTCATACCTGCCGTACCGCCCAAGAACCCCTCAAAGTGGCTTACCTGGGGCCGGAAGCCACGTTCAGTCATATGGCGGCCATCAAATTCTTTGGCCACGCTGCGGATTTCAGGCCGCAGGAGGCCCTCCTTGACGTATTTGAAGAGACCGAGGCGCAGCGCACCAGGTTTGGGGTGGTCCCGGTGGAGAATTCCATTGAGGGTACGGTTTCCGCCACCCTTGACGCCTTCTCCGAATACAAGCTCAAAGTCTGCGGTGAAGTCTTTGTCCCCATCAGCCACGATCTCTTAAACCAGACCGGGCGTAAAGAGGACATCAAGAAGGTCCTCTCGCACCCCCACGCGCTGGCGCAATGCCGCCGCTGGTTGCGCAAGAATCTTCCTTCGGTACCGGTTGAGGAGGTCTCTTCTACGGCCTTTGCCGCCAGGTGGGCAGCGGTTGACCCTTCTGTGGCGGCCATAGCCAGCCCTTTGGCGGCGCGGACCTATCACCTCCAGGTGGTGGCCCATAACATCGAAGATTTTCGGGGCAACGTGACCCGTTTCTGGGTGATCGGTAAGGAAAAGACCACCCCTACCGGGCGCGATAAGACCTCCATTTTCTTCAGTATTTCCGACCGTCCGGGGGCACTTTTTGAAGTCTTGCGCTGTTTTGCCAAGCGCAACATCAACCTTTCCAAAATAGAAAGCCGGCCGGCCAAGAGTGAACCCTGGCGTTATTTCTTTTTCCTGGATTGTGAAGGGCATCTGGCAGACGAAAAGGTCAAAAGTTGTCTGGAAGAACTGGAAAAATTGTGCGTCCACCTGGAATGGCTTGGGTCTTACCCGGCTGGAGAGGCACCGTAACCCCTGAAGCAAAAGAGATCCCTGCGGCGCTATTGGCGGCGGCCTCTTCCCTGGCCGAAGAGCTGGTGGGGGATTTTTTCAGCCTGGGAGCCAGGGACTGGCAGCGCCTCCAATACCAGGTTTTCAAACTTCCTTTGGAGGAAGAAGGGCTGGCATCGCTGGCCCTGCTTGAAGTACCGGCCCTCCTTCCGCGCCGAAGAAGGTGGTTTTACGGGTTATTCCTGGCGGAAAGCAGGATCTTGACCCTGGCCCAGGGGCCTTCCCTTGAGGCCCTTTTGCTTTATATTTTTACCCACGAGCTGATCCATATGGTACGTTTTTCGAAGTTTTGGGCCAGCTTCTGGATGCCGTATTCCCTGCGGGCCCAGGAAGAAAGAAAGGTACATCAACTGGCCCGGGAGGTGTTGGCCAGGTTGCGCTGGGCTGCTTTGGCCGAAATAATCCTGCGTTTTGACCAAATTTACGCTCAGGAGGTGTAAAGATGCCTATCTACGAATATGAATGCGAAAAGTGCGGGCGTCATTACGAAGTCTGGCAGAAGATAACCGACGATCCCCTTACAACCTGTGAGGCCTGCCAGGGTAAATTGCGTAAACTGATCAGCCAGAGCTCCTTTATCCTGAAGGGATCTGGCTGGTACGTTACCGATTACGCCCGGAAAGAGAAAAAACAGGAGACCAAAAGCAGCCAAGAAACGTCCAAGAGTTCAACCAGCGCTAACACTTCCACTTCTAATTCTTCCGCTTAAAATCACCAAATATTCTTTTGCCCTTTCATCAGTCCACCGTGCCCCCCTCGACATCCTTTATAAGGTCGAGGGGAAGGGTCTTATTGTTACGGGGCCTTGGTCATCGCGAGCAAGGCTTAAGCGAAGCAATCTCTAGAGATTGCCTAAGAGTTCATCTTTCAGGTAAATATTCTGGCTTACAGTTAAAGATGGCGTGGAAGATGTTGCCCTTGAATTTCGGGTTTTCGGGAAAGAGTTTTTCTTCGAGGATCCTTTCCATTTTGGCGCGTCTGGTCTCCGGGCTGATGGGGCAGGGATTTTCAAAGACCGGTAGCCCCTCTTTTTGGGCCAGGGCGGAGATAAGCTTTTTTTCCACGAAATAAAGAGGCCTTATAAGGTAGAGTTCCCCCTTAAACATTTCCTGTTTAGGGAGCATGGTAGAGAGTTCCCCGTGGTAACACATGTTGAGAAAGAAGGTCACGATCACGTCGTCTTTGTGGTGGCCGAAGGCGATTTTGTTATATTTTTCCCGCCCAGCCAGCTTGAAAAGGTGTTTACGCCGGTACCAGGAACAGACAAAGCAGGGGGAAACCTTTTTCTCTTTGGCTTCCAGGGCCATCTGCCCGTAGTTGGTAAAGTCAAGCCGAAAGGGTACCCCCAGTTCCTCGCAGTACTCGGCGAGTCTGGCCAATTTCTGGCGGTGTTCAGGGGAGGTTTCGAAACCCATGTCCATGTGGATGGCAAAAAGTTCCCAGGCAAAAGGGGTCTTGCGCCGCCACTCGGCCAAGAAACGCAAGAGCACCAGGCTGTCTTCCCCACCGGAGAGGGCAAGGAGGACGCGGTCTCCCTCCTCCAAGAGCTGGTAACGGTGGATAGCTCTACCGATTAGGCGTTTGAGGCGAGGGTACGGGTTTCCCATCCGGTTTGGTGTAAGGTGCCGGGCAACCTTTAGGTACCCCCTGGGTACCCGTTAGGTTTCAGACGCTTACCGGGCGCCCCATAAGGAGCGACAGTCCCAGCCAGCCAAGGATGAGGGCCAACCAAATCCACCAGGTACGCATGGGCCAGAACTTTACCCGTAAAAGGAAGAGTTGCCTAGTTTGCACGGCCAGATATTTGGGCTTAAATAGGGAGGTGTCTTTAAAAGAGCTTGCTCTTACGCCCTCACAATTAAACGCCTGTCGTCATGCGGGGCCGGCCCTGGTGCTGGCGGGTCCGGGGGCAGGCAAGACCAGGACCCTCTTGGGCCGTCTCCTTTACCTGCTTGAGCAGGGGGTAGCCCCGGAACAGATCATCCTGCTTACCTTTACGGTCAAAGCGGCGGCGGAGCTTAAGGAGCGCCTTGAAAAATTTGAGATAGAAGGCGTCCGGGTAGAGACCTTCCACGGCCTGGCTTACGAACTCCTGCGCCAGGCCGGCCTTGTCCCCCGGATTGCCACGGCGGAAGAACAGGAGCGCCTCTTTCAGGAGGTCCTTAAAGCCGAGGGGCTTTCCCCACGCGGGGCCTTGAAGCAGCTTGAAAGGCTAAGGGTCTTTGAGCCGGAAAGTGAACTCCTGAAACGTTACGAAAAAAGCCTCAAGGCCGCAGGCCTTTATGACTTCGGGCTGCTCCTGAAAGAGGCCACCCGGGCCAACCCCCTGGCCGAGACCCCGCTTCACCTGCTGGTGGACGAGTTTCAGGACCTTAACCCCGAACTCATAGCCTTTCTCAAGAGTTTTGGCCGGGCCACTTTTTATCTGGTAGGTGACCCGGCGCAGGCCATCTACGGGTTTCGGGGCGCTACCCCTGAGCTCGTCAAAGGCTTTATAGACCAGATTGCCGGGCTTGAACGTTTTTTCCTGGAGGAAAGTTTCAGGGTGCCCGAAAATATCTTGCGTTTCGCCGAAACCTTAAGAGACAACACCTTTCCGACCCCCGCCCTAAAGAGCCGGAAAGGAGGCGGAACGCTTGGCATATACGCCTTCAAAGGCCCGGAGCACGAGGCCAGGGAAGTGGCCAGGATGGTTACCGAGCTTTTAGGTGGCTTGCAGCTAGAATCCTCTACCGGTAAGAGCCTTTCCCCCGGAGAAATAGCGGTGGTGGCAAGACTGAGGAGGCTTCTTTCGCCGGTCAAAGAGGCCCTGGTCAAGGCCGGGGTGCCGGTGGAGGAACCGAAGACCGGGGAGGAGCTGGCCCGTTTGAAGGATATCCTCTCCCGGACCCAAACCTTGGAAGAAGCCCGGGTGGAACTCAAAAAGGGCCGGTTTGGTCGGGAAGTAAATTATCTCCTGGCTCAGAGCCAGAGCCTAGAAGAGCTTAAATTTCGGGTCGAGCTACTCGGCCAGGGGGTCCTTTTCAGAAAACAGGGGGTGGCTCTGCTTACCATTCACGAGACTAAGGGGCTCGAATTCGAGGCGGTCTTCCTCATCGGGGCCGAAGAGGGGCTTTTGCCCTTTACCCTCCTTCCGGAAACCAACCTGGAGGAGGAGCGGAGGCTGGCTTACGTAGCGCTCACCAGGGCCGGGGCCAGGTTTACCGCCACCTTTGTCCGGCAAAGGATGCTTTTTGGCCGAAGAGTTGGCGGACGCCCCAGTCCCTTTCTGGCGGGTCTCAAAGTAGAGCAGGTCAGGCCCAGGTCCAGGCCCCAAAAACCCAGGCAAAAAGTGCTTTTTTGAGCTTGCAGGTACGGACCACAGGCGGTACTTAGCATGCAAAAAACTTTGGAGGAGCAAGATGGCTGAGATCCGTATGACCACGGAGACGCGTACCGATTACGAATGTGAAGCCCGGGGTTTACCTGCGGAGAGGTGGGCGGAGGCGGTCTTTAAGATCGGTGACGAGGAACTGGTCATCGAGGTAAGTGTGGAAAAGAGCGGGGTGATCGTGGGGGTGCTGGCGGGGGAGACCGCCTGGAAGGGCACTTTGACCGGATTTAAAAAACTTTTGAAAGGGGAACTCAAGTAATTTTTTCAGGAGGTAGATGGTGAGTGAAGAAAGCCAGGTCTTAAAGCTCAGGCGGGCCAAAGCGGAGGAGCTTGAAGCCTCAGGGGTTCCTCTCTTTCCCAATAATTTTCGGCCGGAAGACAAGGCCGGGGCCATCAAAGAAATCTTTGCCGATTACGACCAGGAAAGGCTGGCCAAGTTAAAGGCCACCTTTAAAGTAGCGGGCCGTTTGATGGCCAAGCGGGATTTTGGCAAGGCGGTCTTTGCCCATCTGCAAGACGAAACCGGCCGTATCCAGATCTTCCTCAAAAAGGACGAGCTGGGAGCAGAAAAGTTCAAGCTTTTCAAGAAGTATTTTGACCTTGGGGATATCGTCGGGGTGGAAGGCCCCCTCTTTCGCACCAAGACCGGGGAGCTGACCATCCTGGTGAAGGAGCTGGTCCTGGTAACCAAGGCCTTTCGCCCCCTGCCGGAAAAATACCACGGCTTGCAGGACGTTGAGCTGCGTTACCGCCGGCGTTACCTGGACCTCATTATGAACGAAAGGGTGCGGGAGATCTTCCGCACCAGGACCTGGATTATCCAGTATTTGCGCCAGTATTTTTCTTCGCAGGGCTTCCTTGAGGTGGAAACCCCCATGATGCAACCCATCCCCGGGGGAGCCACGGCCCGACCTTTTAAGACCTACCACCACGCCCTGGATCAGGAACTCTATCTCCGTATCGCCCCGGAGCTTTATCTCAAGCGATTACTGGTGGGTGGTTTTGAACGGGTCTTTGAGCTCAACCGCAATTTTCGCAACGAGGGTATCTCGGTCCAGCACAACCCCGAGTTTACCATGCTTGAGTTTTACGAGGCTTACGCCACTTACGAAGACCTTATGACCCGCACCGAAGAGATATTCCTCGGCCTGGCCAAGGAGCTTACCGGGGGTACCAGGATTACCTACCAGGGCCAGGAAATAGATTTTACCCCTCCCTGGCCCAGGATCCCTTTCAAAGAGGCCCTCATCCAGATCGGCCAGGTACCTGAAGAGGTCCTTGCCTCCAGGGAAAAGATCTTGGCCTTTGCCCGGGAGCATGAGATCAAACTCGATGAACGGGAACAGGTCCTGGGTAAACTCTGGGCCAAGCTCTTCGACGCCCTGGTGGAGCCGAAGCTCATTCAGCCCACCTTTATCGTCGCTTTCCCCGTGGACATTTCGCCCCTGGCCCGGCGGAACGAAGAAAATCCCGAGGTGGCGGACCGGTTTGAGCTCTTTATCGCCGGCCGGGAAATAGCCAACGCCTTTTCAGAGCTTAATGATCCGCGGGACCAGCGCCAGCGTTTTGAGGAACAATTGAAGCGACGCCTGGCAGATGACCCGGAGATCCATCCGGAAATAGACGAAGATTTTATCCGCGCCCTGGAGTACGGGATGCCCCCGGCCGCCGGGGAAGGGATAGGGGTCGACCGGCTGGTCATGCTCTTTACCGACGCTCCTTCTATCCGCGAGGTGATTCTATTCCCCCACCTACGGCCTGAAAGATGATCAAGCGCTTTGAATGGTACGTGGCCTTACGGTATCTCCTGGCTGGCAAAAAGCACCGTTTCACCTCTTTTATTTCCGTGATGGCGGTGGTGGGGGTTTCTATCGGGGTTTGTGCCCTGATCGTGGTGATCGCCGTGATGGCTGGCTTTCAGAAAGAGCTGAGGGAGAGGCTTTTGGGGGTCAACTCCCACCTGATTGTACAACGGCTCGGGGGGCCTGTTTTGGGGTACCAGGGGTTGATGCGGGAAATTTCTAAGCTCTTGGTAGAAAAAAGGGGCCTTTCCGGATTCT
>DROK01000214.1 GCA_011321895.1 Thermodesulfatator atlanticus | reverse complement strand
TCGTTTTCCAGGCGACCCTTGACCCGGGAAAGCTCCTTGAGCGTCTTTTCTTCGTCTTTTTTGAGTTTTTTAAGCTCTGAGGCCACGTCAACCAGACCTTCCAGGGGCACAAAGACCTCGGCGTCGGCCAGCACCACCGAGGCCGCCCCCTTGGGGCGCAAACCACCCAGCTGAAATTCAAGGGTTTTAAGGCGGGCCAGTTGTTTTATCACCGGGCTGAATTCCTGGAAAAGGGTAAGTTTTTCCTCTCTTTCCGCCCGCACGATCGCCTTTATTTCCTGCGTGGGGTGGAGGTTATAATCCGCCCGGATGGCCCTTATGGCCACGATAAGCTCTTTGACCTTGTTAAGTTCCGCTTCCACCCCTTCGTCAATGAAGGCACGCTGGGGCCTGGGATAAGGGGCCACGATCAGGGCCTCTCCTTCGTGAGGGATGGCCTGCCAGATTTCCTCGGTCACAAAGGGCATGAAGGGGTGAAGGAGCCTCAGGCTCTTCTCTAACACCTCTACCAGCACGTTTTGGGCAAGCCTTTTGGCCTCGCCGCCCTGAGCCAGGAACCGTTTGGACATTTCCACGTACCAATCACAAAACTCATGCCAGAAGAAATGGTAAATCCCCAGGGCCGCCTGGTCGAATTCGTATTCGTCAAGGGACCTTCTGACACGCTCGATGGTCTTTTGTAACCGGGAAAGGATCCAGCGACTCTCTTTGGGAAGGGTCGCCTGGGAGAGATCGACCTTTTCGTATCCGTCAAGATTAAGGAGCACGAAACGGGCCGCGTTCCAGATCTTGTTCACGAAATGGCGGTAGCCTTCAATCCGGGACTCGGCAAGCTTGATATCACGACCCTGCGCCGCAAGCGCCGCCAGGGTGAAACGGAAGGCGTCGGTCCCGTATTTTTCGATCATGACCAGGGGGTCGATGACGTTTCCCCGGCTTTTACTCATCTTCTGGCCTTTTTCGTCCCGTACCAGGGCGTGGATATAGACGTCTCTAAAAGGCACCGCCCCCATGAAGTGGAGCCCCATCATTAACATCCGGGCCACCCAGAAAAAGAGGATGTCAAAGCTCGTCACCAGGAGAGAGGTGGGGTAATAGAGCCTGAGCTCCGGGGTATCCTCTGGCCAGCCCAGGGTGGAAAAGGGCCAGAGGGCCGAGGAAAACCAGGTGTCCAGGACGTCTTCTTCCTGAACGATGTTTTCTGAACCGCAGTGGGCACAGGCCTCAGGGTCTTCCCGGGAGACGGTAATCTCGCCACAATCCTTACAGGTCCAGGCAGGTAGCCTGTGCCCCCACCAGATTTGGCGGGAGATACACCAGTCCCTGATATTTCTCATCCAGTCGAAATAGAGGTTTTTCCAGTTTTCCGGCACCAGCCGGGTAAAACCCCTCTCCACCGCGGCGATGGCCGGGGTGGCCAGGGGCTTCATCTTTACGAACCATTGTTTAGAAAGAAGGGGCTCGACCACGTCGCCACAGCGGTAACACTTGCCAAGCACCACCTCGTAGTCTTCGATCTTTTCCAGAAGACCCTGGGCCTTTAAG
>DROK01000213.1 GCA_011321895.1 Thermodesulfatator atlanticus | reverse complement strand
ATTTGCCTTGATGGATACCAGCTTAGAGGTCATCCGGGAAAGGATAAGGACCAAAAAGAAGCAATATCAAGAATACGCCTTTTCCGTCGACCAGGTAAACGCCATCTGGGCCTTTTTTGATCTGGCGCAGGAATACGCCACTCTGGAAAACTTTTACCGGGTCTGTGTCCTGGTCCCCAAGGAATTTTTGGCCTGTCAGAGCAGGCTCTATCTGGTGGAAGAAGACGATAAGGTCTTACTGGTGGCTGACAGCGAAGAGGGCCTCATTTCTCCTCCCCGGGCCGTCCCTGATCTTTCCCCAAGGGAAGAGGCCTTTTCCCAAAACGGTTCTTTCTTTTTTTCTTTTAAGGGAAACCGTAAACTTTTGAGCCTCCTGGCCCTACCCCAAGAAAAACCCCTGCTGGGGATGCTTGAGGTCCGCCCTCCGGCGCCCCTGCAAAAAAACGACTTTCTTTTTTTTCAAAAATACGCCAACCGGATCGGCTACAACCTGCACATTAAACTGTTAATGACCCAGACCTTAGAACACATAAAATTTGTCAACGAACTGGTGGCGGACATCGAACACAACGTGATCATCCCCAACATGTATTACCGCTATCTTTTCCGGGGGTTAAAGAAAAAGATCGATTTCATCAAAGAACTGAGAGAAAACCTGAACCGCCCCACCTTCTCTCCGGAAAAGGTAGCCGGCGCCCTGGAACACCTATATCAGGAACTGCTCAACCATTACCAGCAGATAGAAAAACATTATGAGACCGTAAGTCTCTTCTTAGAGAGTCTCCTGCGCCGGGAACACTTCGAGAAAGGGCGGTTTGTCCTGAGAAAACGGCCCTGTCGGTTTGCCAAAGAAGTCATCGAAGCCCAGCTTGAAAGATACCGCAAACGTTTCGAGCAGGCGGGTATTAAGATTGATAACCGTTTGGGAGGAGTACCGGACGAAGAATTTGTGATGGCCGTGGACGTGGGGCTTCTCTCCCAGGTTTACGCCAACCTTTTCAGTAACGCCCTGAAATATACCCGGGAAGTCACGGACGAAACCGGAAAGAGGGTAAAGTTCATCTCTTTGGGCCGGGAAATTATCCCGGATTTTTTTGGGCCAGGGCGCCCCGGGGTCAAATTTAACGTCTTCAGCACCGGGCCCCATCTGCCCCCGGAAGAGGCCCAGAAGATTTTTGAAGAGGGTTGGCGGGGGACTAACACCCAGGGGCAACCGGGCAGTGGCCGGGGGCTTCACTTTGTCAAAAAGGTGATCGAATTACACGGCGGTGTGGTGGGTTATGAACCCACCCCCCTGGGGAATAATTTTTATTTCATTCTTCCTCTAAAAGTCGATCCCAAAGAAGCTTCCCGAGAATTGACTAAAGCCTCCTGAGCATTATTTTCCTGGGAGACGGGCAGGAGGTAGGCCTTTGGAAGAGGTAAGGACTGAGGGGCCCATCATTGAAGAGGGTGATCGGGTCTTAATCCGCTACCGGGTAAGCACTGAAAAAGAAGTGGTGGATTCCGCCAAAGAGCCGGTATGGATAGAAGTAGGGACGGGCAACTTCATGCCAGCAGTGGAGAAGGCCCTGATAGGCCATCGCCCCGGGGAGATTGTGGCCGTCCTGGTCCCGCCGCAAGAACATTACGGGCCCTATGACCCCAAAAAACTTCAGCTGGTCCCCGTGGAGAAGGTCCCCCAGGGGGTAAACCCGGGGGCGGTGATCAAACTCCAGGACGAATACGGGGTGGTGCATCCGGCGGTTTTGAAAAAGGTAGAAGAAGGTCTGGCGGTGGTTGACTTTAACCACCCCCTGGCCGGGAAAACTTTGCGTTTTGACGTGGAAATAATAGACGTCCAAAAAAGACCACAGCCCGAAAAAGAGCAAGAGCCAACGCGGGAGGGGAGGAGCGAAGGATGAAATACATCATCTTGGTGGGTGACGGTATGGGGGATTTTCCCCTGAAAGAATTGAACGGCAAGACACCGCTTGAAGCAGCGCTTACTCCCGGGATGGACTTTATCGCCCAACACGGTGACCTGGGGTTGGTGCAGACCATCCCTCCAGGCATGGAGCCGGGCAGTGACGTGGCTAACATGTCCCTTCTGGGTTACCGGCCAGAGGAACAATATACCGGGCGAGGGCCCATCGAAGCCGCCGCCCTGGGCATTTCCTTGCGCCCTGAGGACGTGGCCTTCCGGTGTAACCTGGTTACCATCAAAAAACAGGAAGACCGGTACATCATGTACGACTACAGTGCCGGCCACATCTCCACGGAAGAGGCCCATATCCTCATCAAAGAACTCAACGAACACCTGGCCAGCGACAAGCTCTTCCTACACCCGGGCAAAAGCTACCGCCACATCCTGGTGTGGCGCGGAGGCCCGGAAGGTATAAAGACCTACCCGCCTCATGATCTGTTGGGGCGGGATATTTACGAGGCCTGGCTGGTTTACGAAAACGAACCCATCCTGCGGGACTTCCTCTTAAAGGCCATGGCCTTTCTCGACAAACATCCCATCAACCGTAAGCGCCGGGAGGAGGGCAAATTGCCGGCCAACGCCCTTTGGCCGTGGGGACAGGGACGTATGCCCCGCCTGGAGCCCTTTGAGGAAAAATGGGGCCTTAAAGGGGCGGTAGTGGCAGCGGTAGACCTGATAAGGGGGCTGGGAGTGCTCGCCAAGCTCGAAATCATCGACGTCCCCGGAGCGACCGGATACCTTGACACCAACTATGAGGGTAAGGCGCTGGCCGCCATCAACGCCCTCAAAGAGGGGGCGGATTTCGTTTTCGTCCACGTAGAGGCCCCTGATGAAGCCAGCCACGAGGGTTCCTTAGAATTAAAGATAAAGGCGATCCAGGATTTCGACCGGTACGTGGTGCGCACCGTCCTTGAAGAAACCACCGCTCAAATCGGGGACCACCGACTTATGGTAGTTACAGACCACTACACCCCGCTTTCTTTGCGCACCCACGCCTCTAAACCCGTCCCCTTTGCCATCTACGACTCGCGTAACCCTCAGGTAAAACGGGCCACGGGTTATCACGAAAAAAGTGCGAGCGAGACCGGGCTCTTTTTTGATAACGGTGAGAAACTTCTGAGTCATTTTCTGGAACGAGAACCAAGGCTTCCCGAAGAATAATGACCCATTTAACCGATTTTTTGGTGATTGGCTCAGGGATCGCTGGTCTGTCTTTTGCGCTCAAAGTGGCAGACCTGGGCCGGGTCACCATCATCACCAAAAAAAGGGCCGAAGACGCCAACACCACCCTGGCCCAGGGGGGTATCGCCTGCGTTTTGGGGGAAGACGATTCCTTTGAACTCCACATCGCCGACACCCTTCGTACCGGAGACGGACTGTGTAAGGAAGAGATCGTCTCCTTGGTGGTACGTCAGGCCCCGGAAAGGATCCAGGAACTTCTGGAACTCGGGGTCCCCTTTACCAGAGACCCCCAGAATCCTGAAAAATTACACCTCACCCTGGAAGGGGGCCATTCGCGGCGTCGGATTGTACACGTGGAGGATCATACCGGCCGTGAGGTAGAAAAGGTCCTGCTGGAGCACGCCCGAAACCATCCTAATATAGAGATCAAAGAAGGGCACCTGGCCGTTGACCTCATCACCCTCTGTAAAGTCTACCGGGGCTGTCCCAAAGAAGTCCTGGGGCACGAACGGTGTCTGGGGGCTTACGTGCTGGTAGAAGACACCGGCGTCATCGACACCTATCTGGCCAAAGTAACTGTTTTGGCCACCGGGGGTGCGGGCAAAGTATACCTTTATACCAGTAACGCGGACGTGGCCACCGGCGACGGAATCGCCCTGGCTTACCGGGCTGGTTGTCGGGTGGCCAACCTGGAATTTGTCCAGTTCCACCCCACCTGTCTCTATCACCCCAAGGCCAAAAATTTCCTGATCTCCGAAGCCCTCCGGGGTGAAGGGGCCATTCTGCTTGACCCATACGGCAAACCTTTCATGCACAAGTATGATCCCGAAAGGAAAGAGCTGGCCCCCCGGGATATCGTGGCCCGGGCCATTGATTTTGAGTTGAAAAAGAGCGGCAAAGAATGTGTTTATCTAGACATTTCCCATAAACCGAAGAGTTTTATCCTCTCGCGCTTCCCCTATATTTACGAGACCTGCCTCCGTTTTGGTATCGACATTACCCGGGAACCGATCCCGGTGGTACCCGCCGCCCATTATTTTTGCGGAGGAGTGGTCACGGACCGCTTTGGCCATACGGACATCAAGGGGCTTTACGCCCTGGGCGAATGCACCTGCACCGGGCTCCACGGGGCCAACCGTTTGGCCTCCAATTCCCTGCTTGAAGGCCTGGCCTTTGCCCACCTGGCTGCTACCCACGTGCGCAAGGAGTGGCCTTTTTACCGTAAATTTTCTTTTCCAGCGGTTCCCGCCTGGGACCCGGGTGGGGCCGTGGACATGGAAGAGAAGGTCCTTATTTCGCACAACTGGGACGCCATCAGGCGCCTTATGTGGAACTACGTCGGCATCGTACGGACGGAACAGCGGCTGCGCCTGGCCAAAAAGAGGCTTCAGACCATCCTGGAAGAAATCGAAGCCCACTACTGGGCCTACATCTTAACGGCGGACTTCATCGAACTGCGCAACATCGCCCACATAGCCAAGCTGGTCATTGAATGCGCCCTTAGGCGTAAAGAAAGCCGCGGCACCCACTTCATGGTGGAATATCCCCGCAAAAATGACACCGTCTACCGCAAAGACACCATCCTCTGGCGCGCCCAAGAACCATTTTAGACATTTTTAAGGCCTAAATCTCCCGAGTTTTTCAGCTTATCCTGCTTTAATCAATTTTTGCTTCATCTTTTGATCAATTCTTTTGAAAATCAAATGTATACTAAAAAAGTCAAAAACCATGTTCGATTTTTCTTGACATTTTGATCACTCTTTTTCATAATCCCTTTTAACTGAATATTGCTGATCTTCTAAGATTATTGCTAATCAATTTCAATTATCTTAAAAAATCTATTTAAAAGGAGGGTTTTATGAAGAAATTTTTGGCTGTCCTTCTGTTTTTGTTAGGCTGGGCTTTCTGGTTAGGAAGCAAGGTTTGGGCAGGACCACCCTTAACCAACGCGGAAGGGGTGGGAGGATGCGCTTTGAATCCTTTCGCTTACGTGACAAACCCTATTAAGGACAACAAAGGGTTGATGGACACCAACTTTATCGGTTATCCCCAGATCGGCATTTGGAAAGTTGGCTTATATGATAATAAGCCTGTCGGACGGATTGATTGGCTTGCCATCGGGGCCAATATCAGCCTTTTTAATCGCATCGAGCTTGGCTACAGTCACGAATATGTAGATATTGAAAACCTCAAAAACGTAGGAAAAGACAATCTTTCTGTCAAAGTAAACCTGATAAAAGAAGGCGATTTCAACATGAAATTTTTACCCGCGCTTTCTGTGGGTGCCATTTATAAAGATACCAACTTAGATCCAGATAAAGTTGGGGCTGACGATGACAGTGACATAGATTATTACATCGTAGCAACCAAGATGTTTCCTGACTTACCTGTTCCTGTGATGTTAAACGCAGGACTTCTTTTTACTAAAGGTATTGTCAGGGGTGTTCTCGGGTTTGGAGACGATCGGGATACCGTATTCTTTGGAAATATCGAAACAGTGATTTTGAAAAAGTTTATCGTGGGTTGGGAATATGAAGCCAAAGTTGATACCGAGGTTGATGATCAAGACATACGAACCCATGCCATGTGGGAAGCTCATATAGCCTACATGCCAAACGAACACCTCATGTTAGTAGTCTCTTATGCCTACACGGGTGATAAAGATCATACGGGAGAATATGCCTTT
>DROK01000212.1 GCA_011321895.1 Thermodesulfatator atlanticus | reverse complement strand
TTTCTGGTCTCTGCTAACGAAGCTGAGCTTTTCCGGCGCAAAGTCCTCAATAGCTCCAAGATAACCGTGGTCGAAAACGGGGTCGACCTTTCTTTCTTTAACCCACACCATCAAAGCTCCCTTTCCAAAGAAGGGCCGGCCGTGGTCTTTACCGGGGCCATGGACTATCCCCCCAACGCCGAAGCCGTGACGTGGTTTGCCCAAAATTGCTGGCCCGCCGTCAAAAAACGTTGCCCCGGGGCCAGATTTTACGTGGTAGGGAAGGACCCCCTGCCTGAGGTAAAAGCCTTACACCGAAAAGACGATATAATAGTTACGGGTTTTGTGCCGGACGCCAGGGATTATCTGGCCCTGGCCGACGTGTGTATCGCCCCGCTCCAGCTGGCCCGGGGGGTTCAGAACAAAATCCTGGAAGCTGCGGCCATGGGCCGAGCCATCGTAGCCACCCCTCAGGCGGCGGAAGGGATAAACCTCAAGGAAAGGGAAGAGATTTTTATCGCCCGGACACCAGAAGAGTTTGCTAACTGCACCGCGCTCCTGCTGCGGGACCAAAATCTGGCCCGGAGCCTGGGGGAGCGTGCCAGAAAACGGGTTGAAAAAGAATATAGCTGGGAGAAAAAACTTGAGACCCTCACCCACCTCTTCTCCTAAACCGGTTATCTGTTACCTGGCCCACCAGTTGAACCCCGGGGGGACGGAAAGATTGGTGTTTGAAATGGCCAAGGCCCTGGCCCGGGATTATTCCGTCCTGGTCTGTACCCTGGAAGGCCCTGGCCTTTACGGGTACGAACTGCGAAAACTTGGCCTTCCCGTCTACCCCCTTTGGCGCAGCCCGGGCGTTGACCTGAACCTGGTCCTGGCCCTGCGCCAGATATGGGCCAGCCACCAGGTAAAGCTCGTCCACGCCCACCAGTATTCCCCTTATTTTTACGCCGCCCTTACCAAATATTTCTACCCGGGGGTAAAACTCCTGTTTGAAGAACACGGAAGGCATTATCCCGAAACCAAAAAGCCCCTCAAAAACCTGTTTAACCGCCTGCTGCTGGTGCCTGTCACCAACGCCTTCGTAGCCGTCTCTCAGGAGGTCAGGGAAAGGCTTCGGGTCTATGAAGGGATCCCCTCAAAATACGTAAGGGTCATTTATAACGGAATCCCGGACGTCCCCCCGCTAAGCCCGGAAGAAAGGGCGGGGTTGCGCCAAAAATTTGGTTTTTCAGAACAGGACGTGGTGGCGGCCTTTGTGGGGCGCCTTGATCCCATAAAGAACCTGCCCCTGTTTTTGAAGGCCCTCTATCTGGCCAGACTTAAAGCCCCCCACCTCAAAGGGCTCATCATCGGAGACGGCCCGGAAAGGGAAAAATTAACCTCTCTGGCGCGGGCCTTGAACCTTGGAGAAGCGTGCCTCTTGGCCGGCTTCTGTCCTGATGGAGCCAGGGTGCTCCAGGCCGCGGACTTTTTCGTCCTCCCCAGTTTTAGTGAAGGAACTTCGCTGGCCCTGCTTGAGGCCATGGCCGGGGGGCTACCTGCGGTAGCGACCGCCGTGGGCGGCAACCCGGAAATTATCAAAGACGGTCAGACGGGGTTTTTGGTGCCGAGTAACGACATGCCGGCCCTGGCAGCGGCCCTCCTGATTTTGGCCGAAGACCGGGGGCTGCGTCAGAAGATGGGAGCCCGTGCCCGGCGCCTCTACCTTCAACGTTTCACCTTTGAAAAAATGCTTTCCGCCTACCGGAATCTTTACGAAAATATGCTTTCGGGAAAGGGATAAGGGGTTTTTGATGTGCGGTCTGGTGGGTTTTGTTGATCTTGAAGGCTTAACCCTTGGTGAAGACAAGCTCAAAAAGGCCCTCAAACTGCTTGCGCACCGCGGGCCAGACGACGAGGGCCTTTATCAAGACGAGTTCTGTGCCCTGGGGCACCGGCGCCTGGCCATAATAGATCTCGCCGGGGGGAGACAACCCCTGCGGGATGAGGAAACCGGCCAGGTCATCGTCTTTAACGGCGAGATTTATAATTTCCCCTGGCTCAAGAAAAAGTTAACCGAGAAGGGCTTTTCCTTCCGTACCCGCAGTGATACCGAAGTAATCCTTAAGGCCTATCAGGCCTTTGGGCCGGATTGTCTCAAATACCTGGAAGGCATGTTCGCCTTTGCCCTCTGGGACCCACAAAAAAAGGAACTATTCTTTGCCCGTGACCGTTTGGGGAAAAAGCCCTTTTATTTCAGAAGGGAAGGTAAACGGCTGGCCTTTGCCTCAGAACTTAAGGCCATCCTGCCGGAAAAAACACCTCAGGTCTCACCCCTGGCCCTCGATTGTTTTTTCAGTTTCGGCTACATCCCGTCTCCCCTTTGTGTCTTCGAAACCTTCGAAAAACTGCCCCCGGCTCACGCCGGCCTCTTTTCCTCCAGGGGACTGAAGATCTTTCGCTATTGGGATCTCCGTTTGGCCCCTCAAGACCAGACCCTCTCCCAGGCCCTGGAAGCCTTTTTGGCCCTCTTTGAAGAAGCGGTCAGGAAAAGGCTTCTCAGCGAGGTGCCGCTGGGGGCCTTCCTCTCAGGGGGCGTGGATTCCCCCCTGGTGGTGGGGCAAATGAAAGAGTTACTCGATGAACCGGTGCTTACCAACGCCATCGGTTTTGAGGGCGGAGCGGATGAATTACCCCTGGCCCGCAAATTCGCCCGTTACTTTGGTACGGACCACCGCGAATACAAGGTAAAACCTGAAGCCGCTAAGATCCTTCCCAAACTGGTCTGGCACCTGGACGAACCCCTGGCGGACTCGAGTGTGATCCCCACTTTTTACGTCTGCCAGATGGCGCGTCAAAACGTAACCGTGGCCCTTTCAGGAGACGGGGGTGACGAAAGTTTTGCCGGCTATACCTTCCGTTATCTCCCTCACCTCTGGGAGAGCAGGCTCCGGGCCAAAATCCCCCTCGTGGTCCGCAGCCTCCTTTTCGGCGTGCTGGCCAGGGCCTATCCCCATGCTCCCTGGCTTCCCAAGCCCTTGCGGCTCAAAACCATCTTCGGGAATCTTGCCGTTTCAGACGCCCGGGCCTTTTACCAGGACCTGGTCTGGCTGCCTCCGACACTGCGGGCCGAACTCTACACCCCGGACTTCAAAAAGGCCCTTTGCGGCTTCAGCCCCTTTGAGCTCGTATACCCTCTATACGAAAAGGCCAAAGAGCTTGATCCCGTCAGTCGGGCCCAGTACGTGGATCTCCATTTCTATCTCCCGGAAGACGTCCTGGTCAAGGTAGACCGCATGAGCATGGCCGTGGCGCTTGAAGTTCGCTCTCCCCTCCTGGATCACCGCGTGGTGGAGTTTGCCGCCACCCTCCCGCTCAAACTCAAGGTCCGGGGCCGGGTGGGCAAGATCCTCTTGCGAGAAGCCCTCAAGAAATTCCTTCCCCCCGAAGAGATAAGCCCTAAGAAGATAGGCTTTGCCGTCCCGGAAGGGAGATGGCTGAGGGGTGAGCTGAGACCTCTGGTGGAAAGGGCTTTAGCGGACCGCAAATCCTTCCTCTGGTCCTACCTTCACCTGAAGAAAATCCGGGAGCTCTGGCGCGCCCACCTGGATTCAAGGCTTGACCTGGGAGTCTTTTTCTGGGGCCTGATGTGTGCCCATCTCTGGGAAAAGGAGTATCTCCGGTGCGCTTAAAGGTCTTACAGCTGGGAAGCCCGACCGGACTTTACGGGGCCGAACGCTGGATCCTGGCCCTCATCAAACACCTGGATCCTCAAAAGATTGAGACCATAGTGGGGGTGATTCTGGACGACCCCGCCCTTGAGGCCCCCCTCTTGAAAGAGGCCGCCCGCCTGGGTTTTAAAACTGCTGCCATAAAAGCCATCGGCCGTTTTAACTGGGAGGCCGTCAAAAAACTGCGCCGCCTCCTTAAAGAAGAAAAAATACACGTCCTCCATACCCACGGTTACAAACAGGACCTCCTGGGCTTTTTGGCCACCAGGGGGCTGCCCACCCGGATTATCGCCACCCCCCACGGCTGGAGTAAAGAGCCGGATTTCAAGCTCGCCTGTTACGAGGCCCTGAACCGGCTGGTATTTTACGGCCTTGACCGGGTGGTCCCCCTCTCCCGGGAGTTGTATCAGGGCCTTTGGCGTCTGCCTGGACTTAAGAAAAAATTGCTCCTCATCGAAAACGCCGTGGATCTTCACGAGATCGAAAACGTAAAAGAAATCCCCGCTGAGGTCAAAAAGGTCAGGGAAAAGGGCTACCTGGTGGTGGGCTACATCGGCCAGCTAATTCACCGCAAGGGGATAGACGTACTGTTAAACGCCCTCACCGCCCCGGGACTTGAAGACCTTTTCCTCTTTGTGGTAGGAGAGGGGCCGCTTAGAGGAAAACTCCGAAATCTGGTCCAGCAGCTCGGTCTTGCTGACCGGGTCGTTTTCACGGGTTTTCGTCCGGACCGCCTCTCATTCCTGCGGGGCTTTGACTTTTTCATCCTGCCCTCGCGGCTTGAAGGTATCCCCCGCTGCTTAATGGAGGCCATGGGAATGGGCAAACCCGTGGTGGCTTCAGACATCGAAGGGGTACGGGCCCTAATCCCTGAGGATGGTTCAGGAGGACTCCTCTTTCCGAAAGATGACCCTCAGGCCCTGGCCCAAAAACTCATACTCCTCAAAAAAGACCTGGCTTTGAGAAGGCGTTTGGGGAGGCAGGCCGCCGAAATCGTCCGCCAAAAATTTTCTGCCTCCCGTATGGCGCGGGCCTACGAAAACCTCTACCAGGAAATAGCCTCAAATATCTCTTGGAGATAAGCAAGCCCGGGCAAGACGTCTTCGGCCCGGTGGGCTTCAAAGGTGACCACGGGTTTCAGGTCCTCTTTGGCCAAAAAGGCAAAGATCTCCCGAAAAGGGATCTTTCCCCGGCCAGGGGGCAGGTGATCATCCCAGCGCCCGTCGTTGTCGTGGACGTGGATCTCGAAAAGCCGGCCCCGGAAGGCCTCAAGCCACGGCTGCCAGGAACTCCGGGCAAAGGCGTAAGCATGGCCGGCGTCGAAACAGTAACCCAGGGCCGGGCTTGCAAAATATTCTACGATTGCCGTCAGCAGGGCAGGCTCAGGCTCAAAGACGTTTTCCAGCGCCAGACGGAGCCCCCTCTCTTCTGCCAGGCGGACTACCTCTTCAAGCCCGCTCCGGGCCAGTTCCAGCCAATTGGCCTGGCGTTCCCGGTGATAGCCGGGGTGATAACCCGAGTGGATGACCACCACTTGGGGTTCAAAAAAGCAGGCCACTTCCAGCGCCTGCTTAAGGCGGGTGACACTTGCCTT
>DROK01000211.1 GCA_011321895.1 Thermodesulfatator atlanticus | reverse complement strand
TAAGACTTTTTGGCCCCTTTTTCCAGGAACGGCGACGTTGATAAAGATCAACCGCCCGTTCGTGTTCCGCCAAAGTGCGAGAAAAGTGGTGGCTACCGTCTCCTTTGGCCACAAAATAGAGATATTTGGTCTTGGCAGGGTATAAGACTGCCCTTAAGGAATCCCGGCCGGGGTTACAAATGGGCCCCGGAGGGAGGCCCCGGTAAAGATAGGTATTGTAAGGGTTTCGTACGCGCAAATCCCTCTTGCGTAAACGCCGGTAAAACTTCTTGGTGGCGTAGCGGACCGTGGGATCCGCCTGAAGGGGCATCCCTTTTTTCAGACGGTTCCAGAAGACCCCCGCTATCAGGGGTCTTTCCCTGGGCAAAACGGCCTCTTTTTCCACGATGGAAGCCAGCGTCACCACCTCTTTAACGCTCAAACCCAGCTCCTGGGCCCGGGGGGCGAATTCCCGCCACACCTCCCAGAAACGTTTTACCATGGTGGCGATGATGGCCTGGCAGCTAAGCCCCTTACTGAAGGCGTAGGTGTCGGGAAAGAGGAAACCCTCGGCGGTGGGTCCGGGCAAATTAAGTCTGGCAAGAAATTTTTTATCTTTTACCAGGCGTAAAAATTCATCCCGGGGGCAAAGGCCGGCTTTATCCAGCAACCGTGCTATCTCGTACACGTTATAGCCCTCGGGAACGGTAACAAAATAGGTCACCACGCGTCCTTCGGCCAGAGTGCGCAGGATCTCTGCCGGGGGATCGTCGGGGTCAAGCTCGTATTCGCCGGCCTTAAGGCTTCCGACCACCCCCAAGCGGTACGCTTCTAAAGTGAAGCCGATCTTGCTTTTGATGATCCCTTCTTGCTTGAGCAAGTTGGCCACGTCTTTAAAGGAGGTCCCGGGAGGGATGAAGACCAACTTGGGCTCGGCCTGCCCGGTAAGGCTTGCCGGCAGCGTGAGTTCAAAATACCAGGCCAGGGCGTAAAGAAAGAGCCAGCCGATAACGGAAATGAGTAAAATTCGACAGCGCATGGCTAAATTTTAGCCGCTAAACTTGTCTTGCGAACCATCCTCAAAATGCTAGATTTTAGCTCACCCAGGAGGCTGACATGATAGATGAACAAAAGCTTGCTATTTTGGAAAAAGAAGTCAAGGAAAACCCCAAATCGATCTTTGCCCACCACCGCCTGGCCATCGGTTACTGGCAGGCGGGGAAACTAAAAGAGGCCATCGAGACTTTTGTCCGCCTGCTTGAGCTTGACCCGCCCAATTTCGAGGCGCGTATCAATTTCGGCACCCTTTTGGCCCAGATGGGCCGGCTGGAAGAGGCCAAAAAACAATTTGAAATAGCCCTTAAAGCCTACCCCTCCTCACCGGAGGCCCTGGTAAACCTGGGGCTGGTTCACTTCCACCTGGGCGAGCTGGAAGAGGCCAAAAAGTATTATCAGAAGGCCCTTGAAATAAAACCTGACTGGCCCCCGGTGTTGGTCAATCTCTCCACGGTCTGCGTGGAAGAAGGAAACTTTGACGAGGCGGTCCAATATTGCCAAAAGGCCCTGGAGATAGACCCCAAATTTTCCATGGCCTATAACAATTTGGCGGTGGCCTACTATCAGGCCGGAAACATAGAAGAGGCCGCCGAGGCCCTGAAAAAGGCCGAAGAGCTGGGCTACCCGGTGGAAGAAAGCCTCAAAAAAATGATCCAGGAAGCCCTGCATGCAAAAAGCTAAGCCTGCAACCTGCCCCTTTTGCGGGCGGCTCATTGCCCCGCCGGAAAACCTGGGTTTTCAATTCGCCGATTTTGACGCCGGTTTTTGTGAATGCGGCGCGGTTTACGTAAGTGACGTAACCGGCCATAACCAAGGGGCCGCCTTTATGGAAGCCCTGATACTGGCCTGCGGCGGCAACTGGGAACTGGCCTGGGAATTGACCCCGGAAGAAGATTACCAGGAATACGTAGTCGAACATTACGACCAGAAAAGCCACCAGATAATCCAGGAAACAGGAGAGCGGTCTCCCTACCGCGGAGTGCTCTACTTTTTACGCCTGGCAGACGAGCTTCAGGGACTGTCCGCCGAGAAGATCGCCAAACTCAAGGCCGAAAGGGGCCGCCAGCCAGAAGGCCCTCCTCCGGGTTTTACCCCTAAACGTTTTAGCCGGCCTGAGGCCGAAAGGTTACTCCGGGAAGGAAAGACCGAAGAGCTTGTCCTCCATTGCCGCTACCAGCCCCTTAACCTGCGCACCTACCAGAAACTCCTTTACCACGCCGACCCGGAGCTGCGCTGGCAGGCGGTGCTCCTCCTGGGACGGGCGGCCAGCGAAGTCCTCAAAAGTCGCCCGGAAATGATAGCAGACCTGGTAAAAAGGTTGATTTACGCCAGCGCAGATTCGGCGGCTTCGGCCTGGGGGGCCCTTGAGACCGTGGGAGAAATCATCCGGGCCCACCCGGAACGTTTCGGCCTTTTTGTCAAAAACCTCTTTGCCTTCTTGAAATATCCAGAATACCGTCCGGCGGCCCTCTGGGCCCTGGCCCGTATCGGGGAAAAAGAAGCGGCCCTGATCAGAAGAGAACCGGCCCTGATGCTGCTCCGGTTCCTGGAAGACGAGGATCCCCAAACCCGGGCCATGGCGGTTTACGCCTGCGGTTTGATCGGTCTAAAAGAGGCCCTCCCGGGGCTTGAAAAATTGCGCACCGACCCCACCCCCGTTACCTTTTTTGACCCGGAAAACCAGAAATTAAAAGAAGTCACCATCGCTTCTCTGGCACAGGAGGCCATCTCCAAACTCTCATAAGGAGCCTTTATGTCTGAAGCCAAGGAAAAAAGCCAGGAAAAAAAACCCGCCTTGAGCCCGGAAGAACAAGAAATCCTTGAGGCCCGGAAGTGGTACCAGGAGGCCCAGATCATGTGGGCTCAGGGCCGAAGCCTCGATGCCCTTTCACGTTATGAAGAGGCCTTAAAGATCTTTCTTAAACATAAACTTTATAAAGAAGCGGCCAATGCCGTAGAGAAAGTGGGTGACATACATTTCTGGCGTGGCAACTTCAAAAAGGCGCTTAAACCTTACAAAATGGCCCTGGATATCTGTGAAGAATTCGGAGACGAAATCGGGACCGCGGTGATGGCTGAAAAGATCATCTACACCTACAAAAAAATGAATGAATACGAAAAGGCCCTCCCCTATCTTTACCGGGTCCTTGAGCTGGCGGAAAAATTCGGGGACGCCCACCGGGCGGCCCGGATGTTGGCGGGAATCGGGGACGTCAAGCTCTTACAGGGAGAAAAAGAGACCGCGCTTGAGGCTTATCAATTGGCAGCCAAGATTTACCGCGGCCTGGGTTCTTTAGAACAGGCCAAGATGGTGGAAGAGGCCTTAGCCCGCCTCCAGGACGAACTGGGCTCCGGGGAAACGGCCCCTTAGCGCCGCCGGCAGCGGCACCCGAACCTTGCCTCCCTCCGGGGCAATTTTGTCAGAAAGCTCGGCAAGCCTGGTCAAAACCTTTTCAAAAATGACCGTGGGATAGGTCTTTCCGGGTTCAAAACCGGAAAAACCACAGACAAAGGTTTCCCCTTCGATTTGCACAGGGATCCCGTAAAGGCGACAGGTGGCCGGCCGGGCGGTGTAGAGATCGCAGAGGTCCCGGTCGTTCAGGAGTGGACAACGAATTTTAATGGTGGAGAGGACAAAAGGGGTAATCAGGGGTGGTTTTTGCCGTTGCCATGCTTTTTCGTACTTTTCAACCCGTCTGAGAATAGCCCGCCGCAGGGCCCGGGGCTGGCGGTGAAATTCGCGAAAGAGGAGAGCGGCTTCTGCGAGAGAAAGGTCAAAAAGGGCGTAACAACAATCGGTACATTTAGGTTTGCAGCGCACCTCCTTGGGATAGTTCTTTTTGGTCTGCCGAAAGGCCTGCTCTATCTCCTGAAATATCTCGTTTAAACCCTCCCAGACGGCCTTCATTAGCGTGAATACCCCGGCAAATTAATGTGGCTGCAGGTCCCTGTCTCACATTTGTGGCTCTCAACCGAAGGTTTGGCAGAGCCGCCGCCTTCGGTAATGATGGCCCCGGTGGCACTCATGAGCCGCTTGATCCGCGGGCTGTTGCACTTGGGACAACGTAAATCGTCTACTTCCTCCCGGTTGCGCACCAGGGTTTCAAACTCGTGTTCGCAATCTTCGCATACGAATTCGTAGATGGGCATAGGGCCTTCTCCTTGGTATTTTGAAGATGATAATTAAAATGAAACCAATAAAAGTCAACAAGGAGCCCACCATGCCCGGTAATTCCTTCGGAAAACTCTTCCGGATCACCACCTTTGGCGAGTCTCACGGCAAGGCGCTCGGGGTCGTGATAGACGGATGCCCCCCAGGGCTTGATTTAAACGAGGAAGATATCCAAAGGGAACTTGAAAAAAGAAGGCCTGGCAAAGGGGTGGGAGAGAGCCCGCGGAAAGAACCGGACCAGGTAATCATTCTTTCCGGGGTCTTTGAGGGTAAAACCACGGGCACTCCGGTCACCTTGCTCATTTACAACAAAGACGCCCGCCCCGGGGCTTACGAGCCTTTAAAGGACCTTTTTCGTCCTGGCCACGGGGACTGTACTTATCTCTGGAAATATGGTCTGCGGGATTGGCGCGGGGGAGGCCGGGCCAGCGGGAGAGAAACGGTGGCCCGGGTGGCGGCCGGAGCCGTGGCCCAGAAGGTACTCGAAAAATGGAAGATAGAAGTCCTGGCCTATACGGTGGCCCTGGGTGGGGTAAGAGCAGAGAAGCGGGACCTTTCAGCCATATTCAAAAACAGATTTTTCTGCCCGGATGAGGAAGCAGCCGAAAAGATGGAAGAGAGGATCAGAGAAGTGCGGGCCCGGGGGGACTCGGTGGGTGGTGTGGTAGAAGTCCTGGCCCGGGGGGTGCCGGCTGGTCTGGGAGAGCCGGTTTTTGATAAGCTGGATGCGGATCTGGCCAAAGCCCTGATGAGTATCGGGGCGGTCAAAGGGGTAGAAATAGGGGCTGGTTTTGAGGCGGCGGAAAGGCTGGGGTCTGAAAACAACGACGAAATAACCCCGGAAGGTTTCAAGAGTAATAACGCCGGTGGCATTTTGGCCGGCATCTCAAACGGAGACGATATTGTTTGCCGGGTGGCGGTGAAACCCATCCCAAGCATTAGCAAGGAACAGGAGACCATTACCGTGGACGGCAAACCCAGCAAAATAAAGGTCGGGGGGCGACATGACGCCTCAGCTATTCCCCGGATCGTACCGGTCTGCCAGGCGATGGTACGTCTGGTTTTGGCAGACCACCTTTTAAGGCAGTTAAGTATTGCTGAATTTGGCCGCTGGCTTCCCTACCCTTTTAGCCGAAAATGAGAAAATATTTAGTTATTGCCATCTTAATCGTCATCCTGTTCATAGTATCTCTTTTTGTCTTTAGAAAACACGGAAAAACCATCTGGCTTAAGATTGCTGGCAGGAGAAATGAAGTCCCTTCCATGCTTTCAGCCTTGCCCTTTGAAAAAGAAAATACCCCCCAGGGCCGGCATAAAGTCTTGGCAAGCCGTCTGAGGCCCAATCAGATTTATCTAGCTGAAATCTTGTTCACCCCCCAACATACGCCCCGGGGGGCTTACGTCTCTTTGTCGTTGGTGGTGGAGTTTGCAGACCCGCACACCGCCCAAAAATTCAAAAAGAAAAAGGACCTCTTTGCCAACCTTCTGGTAGAATATTCTTCCAGGTGGGATTACCTTGATTTTAAAAACGCAGACGGTTTAGCCCTCATAAAAGAGGACATTTTTTCTCTTTTAAAAAAGAAGGTTAGTCCGAAGATTACGAAAGTTTATCTGGTTGAATATAAATTCTACCAGCAAAAGAGGCTGTGATGAAAGAATTGATTTTAATAGAAAGGCCTGACCAATGGGAAAAAGCCATCGCATACGCGGCCCAGCGCATCAAAGAAGCGGACGAGGTCGGCCTCCTGATCCATAAAGACGGGGTGGAACGTTGTATCAGGTGTGAACCCCAGCTCTTTAAAATTCTGCACCAATTCATTTTGGACGGAGGCAAAGCCTACCTTTGCCTCAAATCTTTGAAGGAGCGAAACATTCCCCCAACCCGCCCGCCTGAGATATTTATACGCGTTGATGACGGTGAAGAATTGGCAAAAGCGCTGAAAAGAGAAGGTTTTCTTTTGAAGGAACTATAAAAATAAAGTCGGGGAAGGGGCAGATATCGTTTAATGGTGGGCACCTACCACCAAATTTTTGATCTTCTCTGAGAGTTTCCGGGTAACCGGGTGTTTTTTGATGGCGTCAGGACAGGTCACGCCGTTTACGTTGATAATGACCATCCGCCCATAACCTTTGCCATAGGCGTTAATAAAATCATAAACAGCACCTACGACCACCAATTCTCCCTTTTGCACCAGGTCATGGTAAAAAGAGAGCGCCTGGGCAACCTGCCAGTCCACGTTACGTTCCACGTTTTTTAACCAGCGGCTTTCAAAATCTCCTTCCCCCTTATCAGCCGATAGGGGCAGATGAAGGTGGTCTAATTCGTTGCGGATAGCCTCGGTCTCTTTACGGTAATCACCCATGGCTGCTTTAACCGCGCCGCAGTGGGTGTGCCCCAAAATGAGCAAAATGGGGGTATGTAGATGAAGGACCCCGTAATCGATGGAGCCGTGGGAAACGACCAGCTGGTTACCAATGTTACGGATGACAAACATTTTGTCGATAGGATCTTTAAGAAGGGCCGTCATATGGACCCGGGCGTCTGAACAGGTAATGAGGGTGACAAAAGGATGTTGCGAGGTCTGGTAAGGTTCGAAATAGCTGGGATCATGAGACGAGACAAATTCGTTATTGCCCTCAACCAGTTTTTTTAAGGCTTCAGAGGGGCTAACATGAGCGCCTTTACCAGAAGCCCAGACCTGACTGGTTAAAAACAAAATAGCCACCACTAGAAACCACGCCTTCTTCATCTTTTTCCTCCTTAAAATAGATTTGTAGATATTTGTGCCCCTTCCCCGATGAGCACTCTTTAAAAAGCCTTAAATTTTTGTTTCAAGTTTAAAAAGTCGTATATAAGGGAAAATTGTAACAAGCTAAAAATCCATCGTTCTACTTTTTTGTATATTTCCTTAACTTTATTTTTACAAAGGTTTATTTTGCCGAGCTGCCTTTATATTGGAACTGCGATTATTGGCCCTTTTAAGGGATTATCGTTTACTTAGCGGTTATATTCGCATTTATTGTGAAAGATTTGAAAATTAAGTCTAATCTTTGAAATTTTTGCTAACATTTAACCATCCTAAAAAATAGGAGAATTTTTCGTTAATTAAGGTCATCAGTGCGCACTGAAAATGGACTTAGCCGGGGCCAAGTTGCTATCCTAAGATAAAGATGGGAGAGCGGGCCAATATGAAGAAAGCAGAGCTTTTTTGGACATTAAGAGATCAATACGAAGGGGAGCTTTTATCAGACCCCCGGGGTACCAGGGACAAACTCGTCCTTGCTTTTAAGCACTGTCTGCACCGTGGCCAGCAGGAAGAGGCCCTCCTGCTCTGGCCTATTCTCATAAAAGCCATCATCTTAAGCTGGGAAGACTTTTACCAGCTTGACGAATACCTCCGCTGGTACAAAAGCGTCCAGGTCCCGGAGATTTTCTTGCTCATCCCTGAAGTTCGGGCCTCAATGCTCGGAGCCTATTTTGTGGCTTTGGTTTTCCGGAAGCCCGAGGCCGACGAATTACCCCTGCTTGAGGGGGAGCTTTTTAACACTTTAAGAGAATGCCAGCGGGAAAATATCCGGGCAGAGGGCCTCTTTTCCCTTGCGTTACGGGCCTTTTGGCAGGGTCGGTTTACCTATCTTGACCAGCTGATAGAAACCTTCGGGCAAAAAGCCCAAAGAAATTTTCCTTACGGGTCCTTGATTAACAGCTTGATCCAGGCGGCCAAGCATATCTGGGTCTATTTTGACCTGAAAAAAGCCCAAAAGGATCTCAACCGGGCCCTGGAGCTGGCAGAGAAAGAGCGTTTCTTGCTGGCAAACCATATCGTCTGGGCCATGAAGACGGTATGCGCTTTGGTGGAAGAAGATTACTGGGAAGCATCCCGTTGCCTGGCAAAAATGGAATCTTCTTTAGGACAAACAGGGCGTTACGCCCGTTCTCGTTTCTTTCATCTGGCCGCCTGGATGGCCTTTATGCGCAAAGATTTTAATAAGGCCGAACTCGCGATGAGGAAGGCCCTCCAGCTGGCCCGGGAAACCGGTTATCAATATCCCTGTTACCTGCTTTATTTCGCCCTGGCTCAAATCCTTTTCAAGAAGGGGGCCCTCCCTGAGGCCTTAAGGGCGCTGAAGAAATGTGAAGCCTTTGCCCAGAAAACCAGGAGCCAGATGCTTCTTTTTCTCTGTCTCCTCTTCAGGGCTTATTTGGCTTATCTTTGCGGAGAACGTCTTTTTGGCAGGCACTTTTTACGGCGGGCCCTCCGCTTGGGGAACCGCGAAAATTATTTTCTTTTTGCCTGGTGGTGGAACCGGGAGATGGTGGCCTATCTTTGCGCCCGGGCGCTGGAGGAGGGATTTTGCGAAAATTACGTGCGCCAGCTCATTCTTAAACACCACCTGGCCCCGCCTTCTCATTTCAGGCCGACCCAAAAGTGGTCTTACCCGATAAGGATACACACCCTTGGCGAACTCCAGATCGCGGTAGACGAAATCCCTGTTAGTCTTCCCCAAAAGAGGGCTACCCGCCCGATATCCCTTTTAATGGCTTTGGTGGTGGCTGGTGGAGAATTGAGCAAAGGGAGAATCCTTGACCTATTTTGGGCTGAACAGGAGGCCGACACCGCCTATCACGCCCTGGAAAGCACCCTTTACCGTTTGCGCAAAATCCTCAAAAAAGACGTCTTTTTTAGCAAAGGGCGCAAAGTTTCCCTGAAAAAGGAGATGTTATACGTAGATCTCTGGGATTTAAAAAACAAATTGAACCGTTTAGATGCGGCTCTTGCCTCCCGTAAGACTTCCCAGAGCTTCTTTCTGGCCGAGGACATTTTGCTCCTTTACAAAGACCTTTTGCCAGGCTTTGACCATCCCTTTGTCCTTTTCGAACAGAAATGGCTTAAGACACGCACCGTCTCTCTCCTTCAAAAAACGGCCCTTCTTCTGGAAAAAGAACTGCCCGAAAAAAGCCTCTTTTTATACGAAAAGGCCTGGATGCTTGATCCTGGAGACGAAAAGGCCTGTCAGTTATTAATCAAGGCTCTGGTTCGTAAGGATCGTTTAGAAGAAGCCAGCAAGGCCTACCACCACCTGGCCTTTTATCTGAAGTCCCATTATCAGACTGAACCCTCTCCGGAGTTAAAAAGTCTGATGTCAAAAATTGAAGCCAGGCAAAGAGAACGCCTCTCTCAATAGTCATTAAAAACTGACGCGTTAAGATCTGGTCCCATTTTTTTCGGAACGAAAAAAGACGCCATTTTGATCCCTGCCGTACCGGCAACCATAACACCGGGGCAAATTTCAGCGAATGGTGAATATTTGGTGAGTAATTTGTGAATTATTGGTGTCTTAGCAGGCCTTATTTTGCTTGAAAACAGCCTTTAAAGGAGGAGCAAATGGAACAGGCTTCTATTAACGAAGAAATGGTTCTCAAAATCCAGGAAGTCCGAACCATGGTGGAGGAAGACCTCTTGGCCAAGAGTAACGTGGTCGGCCTTGGCATCGGGTACAAGGAAGTGGGGGGGAAGGAGACCACGGACCTTTGTATCCACGTTTACGTAGAGAAGAAATTGCCCAAAGCCGAACTCGTTCCCGAAGCTCTGGTGCCAGAGACTGTCCAGGGGTTACCCACCGACGTAATAGAGGTGGGGGTGATTGAGGCCCAAACCTATACCGCCTGTGTCCGGCCGGCCAGGCCCGGTTATAGCATCGGCCATTACCGCATCACGGCGGGCACCTTTGGTTGTCTGGTAAGGGGTTGTGGTTGTGGGCAAACCTATATCCTTTCCAACAATCACGTCCTGGCAAATTCCAACCAGGCCCGTATCGGGGACGCTATCCTTCAACCTGGCCCCTATGATCACGCACAATGTCAGCCCAGGGTCATAGCCAGATTAGCGGCTTTTATCCCCATAAACTTCGGAAAAGGCCATTATAACCTGGTAGACGCTGCCCTGGCCCGGCCCTTAAGTAACCAGCTGATTATCCCCTATTTTCCTAACGGCACACTCCCTTCAGGGACCAAAGCCGCCCGGCTGGGAATGAATGTCTTTAAGTTTGGGCGTACCACCCAGTTCACAAGGGGGAGGGTCCGGGGGATCGACGTGGTGGTAGGAGTCCGGTATGGCGGAGGGAGGGTAGCTTATTTCCGCAACCAGATTCTCACGACCAATATGTCCCGAGGGGGCGATTCGGGTTCTCTCCTGCTCTCAGCTGACGGCTATGCGGTAGGGCTCCTTTTTGCCGGATCTTCTAGGGTCACGATCCACAACAACATACACAACGTCCTGATTGCTTTAAGGGTAAAACTCATCACGTCTTAAAAAATTTTAGACAAAAATAAAAGGAGGCAAAAATGGAAATAATTGACAAAAATTTTCTTGATGAAATAGCTGAACAACAGGCAGCCGAAGAAATAGGCCTGCTCGAAGAAGCTATCAGCCAGAGCAAAGAACTGGCCCGGGAAAACGAAGCCGAAATGCACGAGCTCATTAAGCACCTGAAATTCCAGCCCGAAGCCATAGAAGCAGAAAACGAGAAGGAAAACGAACAGGCCGAAATTTTGGCTCAGGAAGCAGAAGAAAGGCTTCAGCTCAAGGAAGTAGATCAGGAAATCGTGCCGGAGGAAATACTTGACCTTTTTTCTTTAGAAACGCAAATAGTGGGCGGGGAACATCCGGGGCATTATTGGGATATCACCCCTTATCATGCCTGGGGCCGGGTATACCCCCACAATGAAGGGGGAGTAACCGTTGGCTCAGCCCAACTTGTCCGCTCCGAACGCAAAATGTTCCTTTACGCCCGGGCCCACGGCGCCGGTTTGGGAATTACAGACGACAACGATGTTACCGTTTACGGCAGATTTTTTTATGGTTTTCGGCCCCGCAAGATAGGGCTGGTTCGGGTCTATGTCCCGTTTGTTACCAGGGGCTGGTACCAAATCAGGTCAAACGACAAATGGTGGAATTCCAAAGAGGCCAAGGCCGAAGTTACCCTTTCAGTAAGACTTTTTCAGTATTATTGGGGGGCCCCTCAGGAATACAAATTTTTTAGCAAGTACAAAACCAACGGCCAGGATAAAAACCGGTTAGACAGATTTCAAAGTCTATATTCGGACCCCATGGCGGTAGGCAGTAACAGACTGGTAATCGCCATGGTTACCTGTAAACTGAGGGTAGAAACCGAAGGAAGTGGCAGTTTAGCCATTCTTTCCTTCAGAAGGCCAGACTGTATTTTTATTCCCGGCGTACGTTTTGAATTTAGCTAAAATATGAACAATAAGTTAGAAATAATACTTCAAGATCTTTTAGAAAAGGGGCTGATAGAAGGATATGAAATCCTTCCAGCCCCTGCCGTGAGAGTTAGAATTTTTGTTAGCCAAAAAACACGCAACCTTGAAGAAAAGCTAAAGCAAGCCTTAGGAAATATACCCTTTGAGATCGAAGAAACAGGCCCCATAAAAGCCCTATGAATTTTCAAACCGTTTTTTTGCTATCTCCCCTCCCCTATCCCCTTTCCAATTTTGTTTGAAATAGAAATACCTGAAGCCACCCTTATTATTAATAGGACTATTTTTAGCTGACATACTTAATCAACTTGTTGTTATTGTGCTCCCAGGTTAGTCATCGTGGCTTTCAAAGATCAACCTGATCGTCATTGCGAGTCCCGGTCGTGTTACAAATATCACGACCGGGCGCGGCAATCTCTTCCCTTCCTTTTAGTTAGGCTGCAAACCAGGCCCACCGGACGACCCTCTACCTGGGCCTTTACCGTTTCCATTCCTTTTAGTTAGGCTGCAAACTGGACAGATTAGATGGTGGTCCAGAGATGCCTGAACTGTTTCCATTCCTTTTAGTTAGGCTGCAAACCAAAGAAGCCGTCGAGACCCCTCTAATGCGGTATT
>DROK01000210.1 GCA_011321895.1 Thermodesulfatator atlanticus | reverse complement strand
CACCTGAGGGGCTCTCCCTGGCCTTTGAAGACCAAAAGGGCGAGCTTATAAGAGATTGTTACCCGGTCTCCAGGCCCATCAAGGCCAAGGTGCATTTGATGCGCTGGGGGATAGACGTAAAAGTCACCGGGGAGGTGAAGACGGAGCTTGTCCTTTCCTGTGACCGCTGTCTTAAAGAGTTCCCCTTCCCGGTGGAGGCGAACATAAACGTTTTGCTGGAGCCGGTAGCCACCCTTTCCCGTATGAAAGAAGAAGTGCGCCTTAAAAGAGACGAACTGGACGTCATTTTCTTCGACGGGATCACGGTAGAGGTGGACGAGGTGGTAAGAGAGGAAATTCTTCTGGCGGTTCCCATGAGGAAGCTTTGTGACGAGGCCTGCAAAGGGCTCTGTCCTTTCTGCGGGCAGGACCTCAACGAAAAAACCTGTGGCTGTAAGCCTGCGGTTAAAGATTCCCCCTTTGCAATTTTAAAGAAACTGGTAGTTTCTTCCCGTTAGTTTTATAAAAAGGAGGAGGTAATATGGCGGTTCCCAAGAGAAAATCCTCTCGTTCCCGGCGTGGCATGAGAAGGGCCCATAAACACCTGGTGGCACCGTCGCTGAGCCTGTGCCCCAAATGCAAGTCTCCCAAGTTGCCCCATCGTATATGTCCTTCCTGCGGGACATACCGGGGCAAAGTCTTCATCCCCACGGAGGAAGAGGAGTTTTAGCCGGTGGCCGTTTGGGTCGCCTTAGACGCCATGGGGGGAGATTTTGCCCCGCAAGCGACGGTGGAAGGGGCCCTCATGGCCCTGAAGAGCTTCCCTGAACTTGGCGTCTATCTGGTTGGGCAGCCGGAAGTATTGGCTCCCCTGCTTAAGCGCAGAGTCCCTAAAAAATTGGAAATCGTACCGGCCAAAGAAGTGGTGGCCATGGACGAGTCCCCCATCGGGGCCCTGCGCACCAAACTTGATTCTTCCATACGCCGGTCTTTCGACCTCCTTAAGGAAGGCACAGCCCAGGCGGTGGTCAGTGCCGGCAATTCCGGAGCGGTACTGGCCACGGCCTTATTCGTCCTGGGGCGTATCAAAGGGGTCTCAAGGCCTGCCATTGCCACGGTGCTTCCCACCATCAGGGGGCAGGCGGTGATGATTGACTCCGGGGCCAACGTGGATTGTAAGCCCCACCACCTCCTTCAATTTGCCTATATGGGAGCGGTATTCTCCCGCGAAATCCTCAGGGTCCCTTCTCCCAAAGTGGGGCTCCTTTCTATCGGAGAGGAGGGAGGTAAGGGAAATACGCTGGTTAAGCGTACCCACCAACTGCTTACCGAAAGCGGCCTCAACTATGTAGGCAATATCGAAGGGCGAGATATTTACCGGGGAGAAGTGGACGTCATCGTTTGTGACGGCTTTGTGGGCAATATCTGCCTTAAGCTCTCCGAAGGTTTGGCCGAGGCCCTTATGTTGATGATGGCCCAGGAGCTTAGAAGCTCCCGTCTGGCCCAAATAGGCTTTTCCTTTGCCAGGGGGGCGTTAAAGCGTTTCCAGCAAAGGATCGATTGGCGTGAAAGAGGAGGAGCACCTCTTCTGGGGGTAAAAGGGGTGGTCATTATCAGCCACGGCCGTTCCGACGCCCAGGCCATTAAAAACGCCCTGGGGACGGCCCTCTTCTTTGTCAAAGAAGAGGTACTTGAAAATCTTAGCCGAGACCTGGCTGAACTGCCCAGTCTTGTCCAAAGTGCGCAGAGATGAAAGCCGGTGCCATAATCATTGGTTTAGGAGCAGCTTTACCCTCGCGGCGGGTGACTAACCGGGATCTCGAAAAGATAGTGGACACCAGCGACGAATGGATCGTCCAGCGCACCGGGATAAGAGAAAGGCGCCTGGTGGGCCCGGGAGAATCAAACAGCAAGCTGGCGGTCAGAGCAGCCCAAAAGGCCCTGGCAGAAGCCAGGGTATCACCCAAAGAACTTGACCTTATCATCGTGGGAACCCTCACTCCCGACTATCTGATGCCCTCGGTGGCGGTGCTGGTGCAAAAAGAGCTCGGGGCAGAAAAGGCAGGGGCCTTTGATCTTTCCGCTACCTGTTCCGGGTTTATTTACGGCCTGGCGGTGGCTGACCAATTTCTCCGGGTCGACCCTAAACGGAAGATCCTGGTCATTGGAAGCGAGGTGCTCTCAAATAAAGTCAACTGGGAAGACCGGACCACCTGTGTCCTTTTCGGAGACGGGGCCGGGGCGGCGGTGCTTACCGGTTCCCCGGACGGACACCGGGGAGTCCTCTCCACCCATCTCCACGCTGACGGAAGCCTCTGGCATCTCCTCACCCTGAAGGGTTGTGGCTCTCTTTATCCTCCCTGTGGCAACGAGCTTCCCCGGGAAGAATATTTCATCCGCATGCAGGGACGCGAGGTCTTTAAAAACGCGGTACGCGCCATGGAAACCGTGGCCCTTGAGGCCCTTGAGACCAACGGGTTGTCCCCGCAGGACCTGGATCTGGTGGTCCCCCACCAGGCCAATATCCGTATCATCGAATATCTGAGGGAAAGATTGGGGCTACCCAAGGAGAAGGTCTTCGTCAATCTTGACAAGTACGGAAACACTTCCGCGGCCAGTATCCCTATCGCCCTTACCGAGGCGGCGGCAGAAGGCCGTTTAAAACCAGGAAACCTGGTCCTTATGGTGGCCTTCGGAGGTGGGTTCACCTGGGCAAGCGCCCTGGTGCGCTGGTAAGGCAGGCCCCTTCACAGGGGCCTGCCTTAAAACTAATGTTTGCCCGGGGCCAGTGGTACTCCCCGCCGCTCCCATTTGATGTAGGCTTCAAGAGCAATCATACGGGGATCATCCAGAGGCAGGGGATCTCCTTCCAGTGGGTTTTGGATGCACCAGTTGATCATATCCCGCAATTCCACCACTTTGCCCAGCTGTTTTTGAAACTTGGGATAGGTTTCCGGGTGGGTGTTGGCAGCGTTTGGGTGACACATGTCACAGGAGACCTTATTGCGCCCGAGGGGGGAATGGAAGAGACGTTCTCCCTCTTTGACCACTTCCATGAAGGCTTCGCGCCATTTTTTGAGGTCTTCCTTGGTGAATTCGTCACTCCGGGCGTTTGAAGCGAACACCAGTAGCCCGAAAACGGCTAACAGTACCAAAATCTTGTTAAACATACGGGGCCTCCTTAATAATGGATTTGGGGTGGGATCCTCTTTGAAGGATCCTGGTAATCTTTGTCCACCGGGTGTCCTAATTTCTCGTCGTAATAGACCGTGCGGGGGGTGTTTTCCCACAATTCGTAGTGGTGAGTAACCCGTCCGGCGGCCACCTCGGCCCAAGACCAGCCGGTGCCGTCCCTTTCGTGGAAGGGGTCGGCCCGGTTCATCATCACGGTGATCTTGGGGAAATTACTGGGTTTCTGGGTGTAGGTGGGCGGGTAAGGCCAGGGCCAGGCGGTGGACATAAAGGCGTAAAAAGTAATGTTACCGATCTGGTTGTAGATTATCTGGTGTACGTGCCCGTGCATGACGGTCACCTTTTTGAACCGCGCAAGGATGGCCTGGACCTCCTCGGCGTCGTCCGTCCAGAAGTTCCAGGGCTTAAAGATCTTATAAAGGGGGGAATGGGTAAGGACGATGATGGGCGTGTCCGGGCTCAATTTGGCCAGGTCTTTTTTGAGCCATCTTCTGCCTTCCTCGCCCACGATAAAGGGCGAACCGTGGGGGTTATCCAGCCGGGCCATCCCGAGCATCCGTTCCATGGGGTCTTTGAACTGGTTAATCCAGCTGTCGTAAGTGAGAATGCTGTTTAGCACCACAAAATGGACCCCTTTGTGGTCGAAGCTGTAATTCAACGGGGCAATGTGTTTTTGCCAGTATTCCCCCATGTCCAGGTAGAAATCGTGCTCTCCGATCACGAATTTGATCGGGAGACTGAGCTTGGATAGTTTCTCCAGGCCGTGTTCCAGTTCCTCTTTTTTGCCGAGCTGGGCGAGATCTCCCCCGAAGACCACAAAATCAGGCGGTGGGTCCATGAAAGAGACCTCGGTAACGGCACGTTCAAGCCCCTCGTCAAAGTTGCGCACGAATTTGGTCCCCTTGATGTGGGTGAGGTGGGCGTCTGAAATCACGGCGAAGGTGAATTTTTCCTGTGCTCCCTGGCCGTAAACCACTTCGACCATTTTTAAGGGAGCCGCGGCGGCCAGCCCTCCGATGGCCGCCTTCTTTAAAAAGGACCGACGGGTAAGTTTTTTCATTTTTTCACTCCTTTCCTTTATTTTTCTAAAAGGTGCTGGTATTCAGGGCTGGTGAGGGCCTTTAAAAATTCCACCAAATCCTTCTTTTCCTGCTCCGTAAGCCCAAGGGGCCTTATCCCACTGGCCAGGAAGGGGTTTTTGTGCCCTCCCTGGTTGTAAAATTCGATTACCTCCTCCAGGGTCTCGATACTGCCGTCGTGCATGTAAGGGCCGGTCACCGCCACGTTGCGCAGAGAAGGGGTCTTGAAGGCCCCGATGTCCCGCAGGTTTAAGGTGACCACGAACCGACCCAGTTCCGAAAGTTCCTGGTTGGTGAGCACCGACTCGTCAAGCTCAAGGCCCTGGCGTTTGGCCTTACGGTAAGCGTTTACGATCTCCCTCAACCTGGGGACAATCTTTTCCATACCCACCCCCAGGTTGTGAAACTTGTTGTCGGTAAACAGGGCAAATTTTTGGTCAATGCGGTGGCAGTCCTGACACCGGGCCTTGGTGCGGAAAAGTTTGAGCCCCCTCTTGGCGGCTGGCGAAAGGGCGTCT
>DROK01000209.1 GCA_011321895.1 Thermodesulfatator atlanticus | reverse complement strand
TTGCGCTTCCCGACTAAAAGGATAAGGACTGATATGTACGTTGTAAAGATATACCTCACCGTCTTTTATGCGGGCAAAACTGTCAGCCAGGTTGGCCCGGCCCAGACGCAGGGATTCGACCTCAGGGCCCAAAAGGACAATTCCCGCCTCGAGCGTCTCTTCGATGTCATAAAGGTGCCGGGCTTTCTTGTTGGTGCAGACCGTCTTTTCCATGCCTCATAAGTTAAAACATTATGTAGTGTTCGGCTACCAGGGTAGTTCTTCGTATCCTTGCCCCGTGCGGCGGAATACTTTTTCAGGCTTCAACCCCTCGGGCAAGGTCAGAAGCGCCCTTTGGGCCTTTTCCTCTTCAAAAGCCAAGGCCATGCCGCAATCACTACTTAATTCTTTGGGAACAGGGATTATTTCCGGCTCAAACCCCTCCTTCTTGAGATGTTTTTCTGCTTTGAGCACGTAATGTATCGAAGGGAAGAGAAAGATGACCTTTTTCATGAAGCTATTTTGATTAGGGCCTCCGCGGCTTTTTCCGCCTCGTGTAACCGGTTGAAGTACCCGAAGGAAAAGCGGACGGTTCCCTGAGGATAGGTCCCGATGGTCTGGTGGGCCAAGGGGGCACAATGGAGCCCGGGGCGGACGGCGACATCAAATTCGATGTCAAGCCTTCGGGCGACTTCAGAGGGGGGAAGCCCCTCCACGTTTACCGAAACAATGGCCGTGGCCCTCACCCGATCCTTGGGCCCGTAGATTTTTATACGGGGGTGATCCCGGATCTTTTCCAGAAAGATGTCTGCCAGGGCGGTTTCGTGCCGGTGCAGGCGGGTCAGGCCAATCTTTTCTACAAAGTCGATTCCTGCTGCCAGGCCGGCTATACCGGGAAGATTGGGGGTCCCACTTTCAAACCGGTCCGGCAAAAATTCAGGCTGAAAGAGGGATTCTGAACGACTCCCTGTCCCTCCTTCTTTTAAAGGAGAAACCTGGGAGGCCAGCTCCCGCCGCAGGTAAAGGACACCGACTCCCGGAGGGCCAAAAAGGCCCTTGTGACCGGAGAAGGCCAAAAAATCGATGGCTGAATTGGCTACCTCAAGGGGTAAATGGCCGGCCGCTTGGGCCGCGTCTACCAAAAGGTAGGTGTTTTCTCCTTTTAAAGGGTAGATTTCTGCAAGGGGTTGAATGGTGCCGGTGACGTTTGAGACGAGATTTATACACAGAAGTTTGGGGTTTTCGGTCCGGATAATTTTTTCCAGTTCTTCCAGTATTAAAAAACCTTCCTGGTCACAGGGGGCATAAAGTACGTTCACTCCCTGCTGGCGCAGGGCTTTCAGGGTGCGGGCTACGGCATTGTGCTCCATGCTGGTGGCTACCACGGTGTCACCACTTTTGAGAAAACCCTTAAGAACGATATTTAAGGCTTCGGTGGCACCGGAAGTAAAGATCACCTCGCTGGAATCCTCCGCCCCGATGAAAGCCGCCACCCTTTCCCGGGCTTCAAAGAGGACGCGGCTGGCAGCCAGGGCCCCTTTGTGGGCTGAGCGGCCGGGGCTGCCCGGAATATTGCGTAGGGTGTGGGCCACCGCTTCCACCACCTCGCCGGGTTTAGGAAAACTGGTGGCCGCCTGATCCAAATAAATCATGGCTTTAGGACCCGGGCCGAAAGGAGGCTGGTCAGGATGTCATACATATTTGAAACGCGCCCCACGGCCAATTTGTCTTTGACCTGATAATAGTCCAGACAGGTCCCACAGACCAGGATTTCAACCCCCTCTTGCTCAAGTTCTTTTAGGTCTTCTAGGACTTCGGAATCAGCAAGGGTGAGAAAGACCCCTTCGTTGTAACAGATTATTTTGGCAGGCCTGGGGGAAACTTCCTTAAGGGTCTTGATAAAAGCTTTAAGCAACAGGTGGGAGAGGGTTTCCTCTCCCTCGCCCATTTTCCGGGAAGAGAATACCACACAAACAGGAGCCGTCTCTCCTTCGGCACAGCTGATGACCGCCTGGCTCCCGCCGGCGGTCTTCTTGACGATGTTGATCTCCCAGTAGCCTTCCTTCGCCTTTACTTCGTACTGGTGTCCCTGCCCGGTGGCAAAGCGGCAAACATTTTGCACGGCGGCTTCGTTGTCCACCAGTACCAAAATGTTCTCTCCGATGCGCACTTCATCCAGGGCGTTTTTGGTATTGATCACCGGTTGCGGGCAGGGAAGCCCCCGACAATCGATTACCTTCATAAGGTCTTTCTCCTTGTTTTTTCCCTATAAAAATGGAATCAGAAAAGGGTGTCAAATTAAGACATCCCTATAATTTCGTACACTATTAATTAGGGCATTAAAAGGCCCACTTCGTCTTAAAATGTGCCCATTAACGTACTCCTTTTTCT
>DROK01000208.1 GCA_011321895.1 Thermodesulfatator atlanticus | reverse complement strand
TGGACAAAGTCCCTGCCATTTCTCCCTCCTTTAGATTTCGTCTTCAAAATAACGGCGCATACGGCGTATGATCTCTTTTTCGGTAAAAAGAAGTTCATAGTCGGTAAGCCCCAGTTCACGGGCCAGTTCTTCCACCAGTCTTCGGCATTCCTTTTCGTCCGGGGCGTGAAGCATGGTATAGAAATTATAAGGCCAATCAGGGGCCGTCTTCCTTACGTAACAATGGGTAATGAAGGGTTTTTGGGCACAAAGCTCACCTACCTCTTCAATACGGTCTGGCGGGACCAGCCAGGCTACCATGACGTTTCCCCTCACCCCGGCCAGGTCGTGGCGGATGGTGCCCCCGAAACGGCGTATGATCTTCTTCTCTATTAAACGGGATATGGTCTTTATGACCTCCTCTTCTGAGACCCCAAACCTTTCTGCCAGGAGCTGATACGGGCGTTCCACCAGCGGAAGCCCGGCGCTAAGGGCGGCGATGAGCTTTTTTTCAAGCTTCGTAAGGGTCATAACTTGCCCCATAGCATGGCCAGACCAAGCAGGATAAAAAGCCCGCCCCCTATGAGCCTTACGTAACGGACCGGCAGGTGCTCTCCAAAAAGTTTCCCCGCCATCACCCCTAAGGCGCTGGTCAGGACCAGGGCGGTGGCGGCGCCCAGGAAGACCAGGAAGCGGTGTTGACTTTTGCTTGCCAGAATGAGGGTGGCGAGCTGGGTCTTGTCCCCCAGTTCAGCCAAAAAGATCGCCAGAAAAGTTGCCCAGAAGTATTTCATCTCTGCTTTACTTTTAAGACCAGCCAGGCCGCCAACGCACCGGCCCCAAAAAGAGTCAGCCTTCTTAGCATCCTGAGGGAGCGGCTCTTCTCAAGGGCCTCTCTTAAACGTTTCATCCCCCATACCCTACCAAAGCTTAAGGAGGAGACAAGGCTTTATTGAACCGTCTTTTTATTGACTAAGCCCCGGGGACTACTAATCTTCTAAGTGCAAAATTTTTAAGGAGGGGGCCCGATGGGGGAGGAAATAAAAAGTACCCTTGAGATTGTGCTGGAAAAGGTAGAAAAACTGGGCAAGGCCTCAAAAGAAGAGCTGAGAAGGGAAGAACTCATAAAGGAAGGCCGGAGGCTGGCCGCTAAATTCCTCAATGAAAAGGATTTCAGCCTCTTAAAGGCCCTGGCCGCCGTCAAACCGGAAGATAAACCCCTGATACTCCGGGGGGTGGTGGATACTCTGGTGCGCAATATCGTATTTCCCAGGGATGAGCACGCGATCGCGGAGATTGAAAGGGCCTTGCTCGGGCTTGAACAGGTCTTTGCCGCCTTTCCCCAGGTCAAACAACTGACCGCCGAAATCAAAAAGCTCCTTCTTCTCTTTTACCAACAGCAAAAACAAATTTACGAACAGTTTAAACAGCAATTTAAGGCCCAGTTTTCTGAGGTAGAAGAGGCCCTTAAAGAACAATACGGCGAACAGATCAAGGTGGATATCGAGATGCAGCCCAAGTTTCAGGAGGAATGGCGTAAAATAAAAGGCCAACTCGAAGAACAGTACCGGCAACAACTGGATTATTTAAAAGGCCTTTTTTATAAGATGCTTCCGGCATGAAGAAAATAAGAGAGCTCCTGGAGAAGGTGGCCCGGGGGGAGCTTTCCCCCACCGAGGCCGAAAAGGAACTGAGTTTTTTGCCCTTTGAGGACCTGGGCTTTGCCCGTCTGGACCACCACCGGGCCCTGCGTAAGCATTTTCCCGAGGTCATTTACGGCCCGGGCAAGACTTACGAGCAGCTGGAAGGTATTTTGCGTTCGTTTCTGGCCCAAAAGGCCCCGGTTTTGGTAACCAGGCTGGCGCCGGAGACGGGAAAACGCCTGGCTGAGGCCTTTCCCAAAGCCCGCTATTACGAAAGGGCAAGGCTTCTTTTCGTCCCCCCGGAAGAAGAGAGGGAAAGACGCGGCCTGATCCTTATCTTAAGCGGTGGCACGGCAGACCTTCCTGTGGTGGAAGAGGCCAGGCTTTGTGCCGAATTTTTGGGAAACCGGGTGGAAGTCCTGGTAGACGTCGGGGTAGCGGGGGTGCACCGCCTGCTTGCGGAACTTGAAAGGCTTAAAGCCGCACGGGTCATCATTTGTGTAGCGGGTATGGAAGGGGCGCTTGCCAGTCTGGTGGCCGGGCTGGTGGATGTTCCGGTAATCGCGGTGCCCACCAGTGCCGGTTACGGGGCGCATTTTAAGGGCCTGGCTCCTTTGCTTGCCATGCTTAACAGCTGCGCCCCCGGGGTCGGGGTGGTCAATATCGACAACGGGTTTGGGGCCGCTTATCTGGCAAGCCTCATCAATCAGCTCCCCGAAAGAATGGCCCATGCATAGACCGGCGGTAATGAATCGTATCTGGTTCTACCTCATCCTGGCGGCGGTGGTCTGTGCCGTCTTTTCCGGAAACCTGGCCGAGACCACCAAGAGCTCTTTTGAATCCGCCAAGCTGGCCGTCAACCTGGCCCTTGGGTTGATAGGGGCCATGACCCTGTGGCTCGGCCTGGTCAAAGTGGCGGAGGAGGGCGGGCTTTTGGTCCTTATCGCCCGGGCGGTACGCGGCGTCTTGGTAAGGCTTTTTCCTAACGTACCTCCAGAACACCCGGCGATGAGTGCCATGGTGCTTAACCTTTCGGCTAACGCCCTGGGGCTTGGTAACGCGGCCACCCCTCTGGGGATCAAGGCCATGATAGAGCTGCAGAAACTAAACCCCCATCCACACCGGGCCACCGACGCCATGTGTCTTTTTTTGGCCATTAACACCTCCAACGTGACCCTTCTGCCGCTTGGGGTTATTGCGGTCCGGGCGGCGGCCGGGGCTTCTGAACCTGCGGCCATCATCCTGCCTACCCTTTTTGCCACCACCTGTTCTACCGTTGCAGCGGTGGCGGCGGCCAAGTTTTTGGCCCGCCTCTACGGCCCGGAACCTGCTCCTGTGCGGCAGGAAGCTCCAGCGGAAAAAGAAGACGCCCCTCAAGAAGCCCGCTTCCCGACCTACCGGCTCCCTTCCTGGGAAAAGGCGGTGATCCTGGGAAGCGTTTTGCTCCTATTGTTTGGTTTTGGAAAGATGTTCTGGCAAAACCCTTCCGCGCAAACTTTAAAAGAAGCCGTCTCCTTCGGGATAGTACCCCTGCTCATGATATTCCTCCTGGCTTTTGGGTATTGGCGCGGGGTCCCGGTCTACGAGGCGGCCTGTGAAGGGGGCAAAGAGGGCTTTAAGGTAGCGGTGCGCATTATCCCTTTCCTGGTCATGATCCTGGTGGCGGTGGGTATGTCTTTACAACTTTATAATAAAAAGAATATCCAAGTTCTTCTTCAAGAATTTTTCTAATAATCTTAAATGTCTTTCCATTGTCGTGTGAAACGATTCCACGCACATTTTCT
>DROK01000207.1 GCA_011321895.1 Thermodesulfatator atlanticus | reverse complement strand
TCAAGCCTTTCTGAAGAAGATATGCTTCAGTTCGGCAAGCACCCCAGCAAGACCAACCTGACCGACGTAGACAATTCCCTTAATGTTTTAAGGTATCTGGCCAAAAGACCGGCCTGCGTCATCGTCAAGCATAATAATCCCTGCGGGGTGGCTCACGGTGAAACGATAGAGGAGGCCTTCATCCGGGCCTTTCGGGCGGACAGAATCGCCGCCTTCGGGGGAGCCATTGCCCTCAACCGGCCGGTGACCAAAGCCTGCGCTGAGGCCATCAGCAAAGAATATTTTGAGGTAGTGGCGGCCCCCGAATATGAAGAAGGGGCGGTGGACATCCTCAAAAAGAGGAAAAATTTGCGGATCATTCGCATAAAAAGGATCGACAAGCTGGAAGAGTACTGGGGAAAACGGGTCGTGGAATTTAAGAGCCTGATTGACGGGGGCATCATCGTACAACAGTCTCAGGTTAATAAGGTGCGCGGGCCAGAAGATCTCAAACCGGCGGTGGCCAAAAAACCCGACGGCACCGAAGTGCGCTGTAAGCGGGAACCCACTCCCAGAGAGATAGAAGACATGATTTTTGGCTGGGCGGTGGAGATCGGGGTAACCTCCAATTCGGTACTCTTTGTCAAAGATCTCTGTACGGTGGCCATCGGGACCGGTGAGCAGGATCGGGTGGGGGTGACCGAAATAGCCATTTTCAAGGCCTACGTCAAGTACGCGGATCTCCTCTGTTACGACCGTTACGGGATCCCTTACAAGCAGCTGGAACTTGAGATCCGCAAAGGGCAAAGACCGGAGTCCCAGAAGATCGAAATTGACGAAGAGACCAAAGCGGCCAGGGCCGGTCTCCCGGGCTCCGTCATGGTCTCAGACGCCTTCTTCCCCTTCCGGGACGCGGTGGACGTGGCCATCAAAGAAGGGATTTCCGCCATCGTACAGCCTGGAGGCTCGTTAAGGGACTGGGAATCCATCGAGGCCTGTAACGAAGCCGACCCGCCGGTGGCCATGATGTTTACCGGCCAGCGGGTTTTCAAACACTAAAGAGAGGGCGCCCTCCTGGGCGCCTTTTCTTCTTGGTGGCTAGCTTTTTTGCCTTTTGTTAAGTAAGATTTTCCCCAAAAGGAAGGGGTTTGTTTTTATGGCTTATCAGTGGTTGCCTCCCTCAAAGAAGCATAAACCCCGTTGGCCAGGGCGCCTGGTGGAAAGTATCACCCTGGAAAACGGGCTTGTCCTGGAAATTTGGGATTATTCCCGGCGGCTGGCCGGTGACCGTTGGCTGGTGGGCATGCTGGCCCAAATAATGGTTGAAGCCCCGGCCGAGGCCTTCTCCAGGCGTGAACTTTACGAAATCTTTCTGGAAGAAGAGGAAGGGAAGGTCTATTACCGCTACCGTAAAGAAAGGACCTTTGTGGACGAGCGCCAGAAAGAAGAACTCTTTTCCCACCTTAAAGACCGTTTTTTGGAAGCCGCCTTGAGCTATCTTTCCCACCCGAGTTTCCGGGAGCGCCTGATTGCCGCGGAAGTGGCCCTCTACGAACGAAAGAAGCGCTGGGAAGAAGAGATTAGACGGCGTGACCAAGAACTTGACCGCCTGGAAGAGGAATGGAAGGACAGACCCATTTAAGTCAATTTATACCGCGCAAGGCCCTAGCTCCTCCCCCTGCCCAGGCCGAAGACCTGACCGTTGAGCTCAAAGGGGGGACCTTACCGGTGAGGCTCTTTCCCGCCTCGGAAAAGGCCCCCATGGTCTTTTTTTATCCGGCGGAAAGACAGACCATCGACCATTACGACCAGCTTGGGCGCTATTTTCAGGAGCGAGATCTGACCTTGGCCGTAATCGGGTACCGCGGGATGAACGAAGGCCGCGGTGAGGCCTCCTTTGACAATATCTTTGAAGACGCCAAAGAGGCCTTCTGGGTGGTGAAGGAAAGGCTCGCCCAGAAGGGGCGCAAAGGGCCCATTTCTTTACTCGGGCGTTCTTTGGGGGCCGGGGTGGCCCTGAGGGTGGCGGTAGAAACGCCGGGGGAAATTTCGGCCTTAATTTTAGACAGCCCCATCGTGGACGGCCTTTCCTGGCTGGCGCGCCGGGGCCTTTCCTGGCCCAGTGATCCCTTTCAGGTCCTTGAGCTGATAAAGGGCTGGCGCAAACCCCTCCTCATCTTCCAGGCACAACTTGACGAAGAGGTTTCCCTTCCCGAGGCCGAAAAACTCCTTATCTTTTGTGCAGGGCATAACAAACGGCTCCTTATCATGCCGGGGTTCAGGCGCGAAGAGACCGTAGAAAAAGGCGGTCCTCTTTATGCGGAAACCATAGCAGAGTTACTTAACCGTTTGGCCAGCCGTTTTGGCTGGAAAAGAAAGACCCATTAGGAGGGAAGCTGTATGAGCCGGAAAGGACGGAAGTGGATTACCGAAACCCAAGAGTTTCAAACCACCGATGACCCCTATCTTCCTAAGAAATATCCCGGGGGGGAGGCCATTTGCCCCCGTTGCCACGCGGTTTTTCGGGACAAGCGCTGGCTGTTAGACGAAGAGTTTTACCAGGAGTTTAAAGACAGTGACCTGGTGCCCAAATTTTTGTGTCCCGGCTGCCGTAAGGCTGTCGATCGCTATCCCATGGGGTACCTCTACCTTTCGGGCCCCTTCTTTGAGGAACACAAAGAAGAGATCATGAGGATTATCAATAACGAATACGAAAGGGCCCGCCAGAATAACCCTCTGCAGCAGATCATCGCCATCTACGAAGAAGACGGCCAGACGGTGGTCGAGACCACCACGGAAAATCTGGCCCAACGCCTGGGTCGGGCCGTGTACCGGGCCTATAAGGGAGACCTCACCTTTAAATGGTCAGAAGGGAATAAGTTGGTACGGGTATATTGGAGCCGTTAGGAGGTTTTATGGCCGAAAGGCGTCCCTTGACAGAAGACGAAATAGAATACTTCAAGGAAAAGCTCCTTAAACGGAAAAAGGAACTGTGGCGGGAAGTAATTGAAACCCTGGAGAGGGAGGGGGCTGAGGAGTATCAGGATCTTATCCGTACGGTCAAAGAGGAGGAAGATCTGGCCCTGGCTGACATTCAGGAAGACACCCTTTTAGGGCTGCTTGAACCCAAGATCAGGGAGCTGGAAGAGATAGATCAGGCCCTTTTGCGGATAGAGCTCGGCGAGTACGGTCGTTGTGTGGATTGCGGCAAGTGGTTGCGCCTAAAACGTCTGGAGATCATGCCCTGGGCGGCCCGCTGCCGGGAATGCCAGGAAAAATGGGAGAAATTAAGGGCGCTGGAATAAATGAAAATAACCGCTAACAGGCTGACCCTTTTGCGCATCATCTTGCTCCCTCTCCCCTGCCTCCTGTTATACGGGGGACCTTCTGCCAAGCTGACCGCCGTGGGGATAGGCTCGCTCCTGGGGCTTACTGACTATTTCGACGGGCTGCTGGCCCGGCGGCAGGGGGTTACCCGGCTGGGGGCCTTCCTTGACCCGGTGGCGGACAAGGTTTTTATCGCCGCCATTTACCTTTTTCTGGTGAAGCTCGGTTTTCTCCCCCTCTGGTTGGTCCTTGGCCTGTTAGTGCGGGAATTTTTGGTAGCCACTTTAAGGACCAGAGTGCCGGGCAGTCTTCCGGTGACCTGGTGGGCCAAGGTGAAGACCACCTGTCAAATGCTGGTGGCAGCCCTTATCATCGCTCTGGCGGCCTATCCTGCCCACGCCCTTTGGTTCTATCTTTTGGCAGCGGCCTTCCTGGGGCTGGGGGCCTTCTGGGTCAAGCTTGAGAGGAAATACCGGGGGGTGTTACTTGCCTTTTCCTTACTCCTTCCAGGGTGTTCACTCTTTTCTCCGCCCCAACAATTCCTGTGGCTTGGCCTTTTGGCCCTCCTGGTCACCTGGTTTTCGGCCTGGCCTTATTTACGCCAGGGGGTGGTCTATTTGAAAAGGAAGGAGATGGGAGAGGTCCTGGCCGCGGTGGCGTTTCCGGCTTTCATCGTCTTACTCCTGGGCAGGAGTGGTTCTGGCTGGTTTCTGGTCCCGTTAATCATCGCCCTGGAATTCCTTAAAGAAGGGCTTCGCTTGCTTGCGGCGCGAAAAGATTTCGGGCCGGCCTGGCTCCTGGCGGCCTTGAGTCTTTTCGCCTATTTCCTCCCTCCCGGGTTGGTTTCCGCCTATCTGGCCGTGATATTTATCTACCAAGCAAGCGAGGTGCTCAAATGTTTCTGGGAGAAAAGGTCCGATCTTCTGGGCTAAACTAGATCTCTTCCGGAAGGACCCTGATAATAAGGGCCTCTTCGTCGCATTCCGGAAATTTGGGACATTTGACACAGTCGGCCCAGACTTTATGGGGGAGTTCTGTCTTGTCAATGGGGGAAAAGCCCAGTTTTTCAAAAAAATCGGGGGAATTGGTGAGTACAAAGACCTTGGGTATTTCAAGTTTTTGGGCTTCCTCAAGGCAGGCGGCGACCAGCTTGGCCCCTACCCCTATCCCTTGATATTCTTCGCTTACTACCAGAGAGCGGATTTCAGCCAGATCTTCCCAGCAGATATGCAAAGCGCAGGCCCCGGCGATCAAATCTTTGCCCTCCGGCACAAAGACAAAGAATTCCCTTATGTTTTCGTATATTTCCGAAAGGGCCCGGGGGATAACCTGGCCGGTTTTGGCAAAGTGCGAGATGAGGCGGTGGATATCCCGGGCGTCGCGGACGGTGGCTTTACGGATCATCTTTCGCTTAGGCGCTGGATATAAAAGGCCTTAAATTTCTCTTTTTGTTTTAATTTTTCCCCGAAACTCCGGGCTTGCGAAATGGTGGGAAAGCGGCCTACGTAGACCCGGTACCACGTGCCTTTTTGGGGGAGGGTCACCCGGCGCACAAAGGCTTCATAGCCTTTTTCCCGTAGATACCGCACGAATTTTTCTGCCTCCTGGGCGCTACGCAAAGAGGCCACCTGTACGGTGTAGAAAACCTGTTTTTTGGGGCTTTTTTTGGGGGTGATTTTGGGCCTGGCGGTTTCCCCCTTTTTGGGTCGGGCCGGCTCTGCCGGTTTGGCGATTTTGGGCCTTTCCGGGGCGGTCTGGGGCCTTTCCGGGGCCATCGGTTCGGGTTTAGGGGTGGCGACCTTTTCTTGCGGTTCACCTACCAAGGGCGGGGGTTTTACCTCTTCAAAGACCGGGGGTGGTGGTGAAACCTTTTCTTTTTTAGCGGTTAAGGCCTCTTTGCTTACAGGAGAGGCCATCTTTTTTACCCGGCTCCCCACCACTTTTTGGCCGAAATAAAAGCCCAGCACAAACACCCACAAAAAGAGACAAATGAGCAGACCCAGAGAAAAAATCAGCCCGGGCCAGCCCAATTCCAGACGGAATCGTTTCTTTTTAGCCATCTACATCCTCTCCGGTGCGGATACTCCTAAAAGGTCAAGACCACAGGCCAAGACCTGTTTGACGGCTTTGGCCAGGATCAGACGGGCCTTGGTACGAGGCCGGTCTTCACTCAAAAAGCGGTGTTTGGTGTAGTAATCGTGTAAGGCGGTGGCCAGGTCCAGGAGATAGAAGGTGAGGAGATGGGGTTCGAGCTTGACGGCACAGGCCTCAATGGTGTCAGGGAAATAATCGAGCAGTTTTAAGAGATTGAAGTCTTCTTCGGTATCAAGGAGGGAAAGATCTACCTCTTCTACCCTGGGGGGGGCCAAACCTTCATCTGCCGCCTTGCGGAAGAGGCTGGCCAGACGGGCGTGGGCGTATTGGACGTAGTAGACAGGGTTTTCGCGGCTTTGTTTTTTGGCAAGTTCCACGTC